>JAEZAR010000069.1 GCA_023430425.1 Actinomycetes bacterium
ACGGGGCTGCTCGGTCGCCTCCAGTCGACCGCGCGCCAGTTCTCCCTCGCCCAGCGCACGCTCGGCGTCATCGGCATCGCCGTCCTGGTCCTCGGGGGGCTCGCGCTGTCGTCGTGGCTGGCCCGGCCGACGTACAGCCCCCTCTTCGCGGACCTGTCCGGCTCCGACGCGAGCGCGATCGTGGACCACCTCGAGTCCGCGGGCGTCGCGTACGAGCTCGCCGACGGCGGCCGCACGATCCTCGTCCCGGCCGACCGGCTCTACCAGATGCGGCTCGAGGTCGCCGCGGCGGGCCTGCCCACCGCGTCCGAGGGTGGCTACTCGCTGCTCGACGACATGGGCATGACCTCCTCCGACTTCCAGCAGCAGGTGACCTACCAGCGGGCGCTGGAGGGCGAGCTCGCGCGGACCATCGGCGCCATCGCGGGCGTCGAGGCCGCCACCGTCAAGCTGGCCCTGCCCGAGGACAGCGTCTTCGTCGACGAGACGCCGGACCCGACGGCGTCGGTGTTCGTGCGGACCACCCCGGGCACCACGATGGACTCGGCGAAGGTGCAGTCGATCGTGCACCTCGTCTCCGCCGGCATCGAGGGCATGGACCCGGCCGACGTCGCGGTCATCGACGCCGAGGGCCACGTGCTCTCCGCGGTCGGCGGCGGCAGCGGCTCCGCGGACGGGCTGCGCGACGGTCAGACCGGCGAGTACGAGGCGCGCGTGGCGGCGAACGTGCAGGCGATGCTCGACAAGCTCGTCGGCCCCGGCAACGCGGTCGTCGGCGTCAGCGCCGACCTCGACTTCGACCGGACGGTGCGGACGACCGAGAGTGTCGAGACCGACCCCGACCTGCCGCCGGTGACCTCGGCGACGACCGTCGAGGAGTACACGGGCGAGGGCACCGCCTCCGGTGGCGTGCTGGGCCCCGACAACATCGCGGTCCCGACCCAGGACGAGGGCGCGGGCGAGTACCGGCGCGAGAGCGAGACCGTCAACAACCCGACCAGCACCGTGCGCGAGGAGCTCACCACGGCCCCGGGCAGCGTCCGTCGCCAGTCCGTCTCCGTGGTCGTGTCGGAGGCCGCGGGCGGCGACCTCGACCTGGACGAGCTCGAGGCCGCCGTCGCCGCCGCGGCCGGCGTGGACCCCGAGCGCGGCGACGTCGTCTCGGTGACGCGCATGGCCTTCGACACCACCACGGCCGAGCGCGCGCAGGAGGCCCTCGCCGAGGCCGAGGAGCGGGTCGCGGCGTCGCGCAGCGCGGAGCTCATCAAGAGCGCGGGGATCGCGCTCGCCATCCTCATCGGCGTCGTCGTGCTCGCCCTGCTCGCGGCGCGCCGCTCGAAGCAGGCCCGGCGGGAGGCCCTGGACCTGGGCGTCCTGCAGATGCTCGAGGCCCGCAAGGCCGAGGCGATCGAGGCCGGCGCGGACGTCCCCGCGCTGCCGTCGGCCCGCCCCACCTCCGCGGGTGACGCCCTCGAGGCGCGGCGCGAGGACATCCTCGCCCTCGCCGCCGAGCAGCCCGCCGAGGTGGCCGAGGTCCTCCGTGGCTGGCTCGTGGGCGGGCGGCGCTGATGGCCGGCACCGCGCTGCTCACGGGGACGCAGAAGGCGGCGCTCCTGCTCGTCCAGCTCGGCCGCGAGCAGGCCGCGCGGGTCATGGCCCAGCTCGACGAGTCCGAGATCGAGGAGCTCACCACCGAGATCGCCCGCCTCGAGCGGATCGACCCGACCACGGCGCAGGCCGTCGTCGAGGAGTTCTACGCGTCGATGGGCGGCTCGACCGGCCACGGCGGGATCGGGTTCGCCCAGCAGGTGCTCGAGGCGTCCCTCGGGCGCGAGCGCGCGGCGTCCATGCTCGAGCGCCTCGCCACCTCGCTCGCGGGTCAGCCCTTCGAGTTCCTGCAGTTCGCCGACGCGCGGCAGGTCGTCTCGCTGCTCGCGAACGAGCACCCCCAGACGATCGCCCTGGTGCTGGCCCACCTGCGCCCGGACCACGCCTCGGCGATCATCACCGGCCTGCCGCCCGCCGTGGCGGGCGACGTCGCGCACCGCATCGCGCTCATGGAGCGCGCCTCGCCCGACGTCGTCGCGGTCGTGGCGGAGAACCTCCAGCGCAAGGCGTCCGCGGTGCTCAGCACGCAGGAGATGGCCACCGTCGGCGGCGTCCAGCCGCTCGTCGAGATCATCAACCGCACCGACCCGACGACCGAGAAGCTCATCCTCGAGGGGCTCGAGTCGCGGGACTCGGCTCTCGCCGACGAGGTGCGCAGCCGCATGTTCGTCTTCGCGGACATCGTGCTGCTCGAGGAGCGCGCGATCCAGCTCGTCCTGCGTGGCGTGGAGACCAACGTCCTCGCCACCGCCCTCAAGGGCGTGGAGGGCGAGGTGCGCGACAAGATCCTGCGCAACCTCTCCGAGCGGGCCCGCGAGAACCTCGTCGAGGAGATGGAGCTGCTCGGCCCGGTCCGCCTGTCGATGGTCGAGGACGCGCGCGCCGCGGTGGTCCAGGTCATCCGGCGCCTGGAGGAGAGCGGCCAGATCGTCATCCGGCGCGAGGGCGAGGACGAGTATGTCGCCTGAGCGCTTCACACCCGCGGCTGCTGTCCCCGCGGCCCTCGCCCCTGCCACCGTCCCGGCCCAGTTCCGGCCCGCGTCGCTGCGCGGGGCCGGGCACGCCGACGCCGAGCGCGCCGGGTTCGCGGCAGGCTGGGCGG
>JAEZAR010000289.1 GCA_023430425.1 Actinomycetes bacterium
CCACCGGCGCCTTCGACGAGCCGCGGACGCTCTCGGACCTGACGGGTCGCGACCGCATGGTCGTCGCGCGGCGGGTGGTCGGCGACGCGGACGGCGCGACGTGACAGACTCGGCGTCCGTGATGGACTGCACGGACCCCGCGACCTGGGGCCCGGCGATCGACGAGGCCGTGCACGTGCTCGCGCGCGGCGGACTCGTCGTGCTGCCCACCGACACGGTCTACGGGATCGCCGCCGACGCCTTCGCGCCGGAGGCGGTCGCCGCCCTGCTCGCGGCCAAGGGGCGCGACCGCCAGATGCCCCCGCCCGTGCTCGTGCCGGACGTGCGCACGGTCGACGGTCTGTGCGACGACGTGCCCGACGCCGCCCGGGCGCTGATGACCGAGCTCTGGCCCGGTGCCCTGACCGTGATCTGCCGCGCGCAGCCGTCCCTGGCGTGGGACCTCGGGGAGACCCGCGGCACCGTCGCCGTCCGGATGCCCGACCACCCCGCGACGCTCGCCGTGCTGCGCCGCACCGGACCGCTCGCCGTCTCGAGCGCCAACCGCACCGGGTTCCCGGCCGCCCTCACCGCCGCCGAGGCCGTCGAGCAGCTCGGCGACGCGGTCGGGCTGTACCTCGACGGCGGTCGGGCACCGGGCGGCGTCGCGTCGACGATCGTCGACGCCACCGGGCCGGCCGACGCGCCGATGCGCGTGGTGCGGCTGGGGGCGCTCACGGTCGACGACCTCGCTGCGGTCGCACCGGTCGTCGGCCCGCCGGACGCGACCGGGGGCGGCGCCGCGTGAGGATCTACGTGCTCCTCGCGCTCATCGCGGCCGCGGTGACGTACCTCACCACGCCGCTCGCCCGATGGGTCGCCCTGCGCACGGGCGCGATCACCGCCGTCCGCGACCGGGACGTGCACGCCACGCCGATCCCACGGATGGGCGGGGTGGCGATGCTGCTCGGGATGGCGGTGGCGATGCTCTTCGCGTCCCGCATGCCGTTCCTCGCGGGGGAGTTCACGTCCCCGACGGCCTGGGCGATCCTCGGCGGGGCGGCGATGGTGTGCGCCCTGGGGGCGGCGGACGACATCTGGGAGCTGGACTGGGTCACCAAGCTCACCGGGCAGGTGCTGGCGGTCGGCGTCATGGTGTGGCTCGGCCACGTCCAGCTCTACGCGCTGCCCATCGCGGGCCAGACGATCGGGTCCTCGTTCCTGTCGCTGGCGGCGACGGTGCTCACCGTCGTCGTCGCGATGAACGCGGTCAACTTCGTCGACGGCCTCGACGGGCTGGCGGCCGGCCTCATCGCGATCGGCGGCACGGGCTTCTTCGTGTACACGTACCTGCTCACGGCCGACAGCGGTGCGGAGAGCTACGCGAACCTGGCCACGCTCGTGGTGGCCGTGCTCGTCGGTGCGTGCGTCGGGTTCCTGCCGCACAACTTCCACCCGGCGCGCATCTTCATGGGCGACTCCGGCTCGATGCTCATCGGCCTGACCATCGCCGCGGCGGCGATCCACGTGACCGGCCAGATCGACGCGGCCGCCGTGCCGACCCGCCAGCAGTTCCCCGCGTTCCTGCCGCTGCTGCTGCCGGTCTTCGTGCTGGTGCTGCCCCTTCTGGACATGGTGCTGGCCGTCCTGCGGCGGGTCGGCGCGGGCAGGTCCCCGTTCCACCCGGACCGGCGCCACCTGCACCACCGGCTGCTCCAGCTCGGGCACTCCCATCGCCGCGCCGTGCTGATCATGTACCTGTGGACGGCGCTGTTCGCGATCGGCGGCGCCGCGCTCATCCGCTGGACGACGACGCAGGTGCTCTGGGGGGTGGGCATCGGCACGGTGGTCGTGGTCGCCCTCACGCTCGGCCCCCTGCGCGGCCGGCGCGAGCGCCGCGAGGCGGACCGTCCGGCGGGCAGCGAGCCGACCCCGCCCGTGGAGGTGAAGGTGTGAACGAGGACGCCATGCCGGACGAGGACGCCGTGCCGGCGGAGGACCCCGTGCCGGCGGAGGACCCCGTGCCGGCCGAGGGACGCGCGACCGGCGCCCCGGGCGGCCCCTCGCCCGAGCTGCAGGAGCACCTGCGGCGGGTGTTCCGCCGCGCGGTCCGGGGTGTCGCGCTGCTCGCCGTGGCGCTGGTCGTCGTCGGCGGCGGGGTCGGTTGGCTCGTCGCGGGCCTGCCCGGGCTGTGGGGAGGGGTGCTCGGCGGCGTCGTCGGGGGCGTCCTCGCGGCGACGACCCCGCTGACGATGCTGGCGACGTCGCGCTCGTCGATCACCGCGGCCCTGGGCGGCGCGGTCGGGTCGTGGCTGCTGGCGGCGCTCGTGCTCGTCGGCGCGGTCCTCGGCCTGCGCGCGGCGGGCGGGGTGCACATGCCGGTGTTCGGGGCCACGGTCGCGGTGGGGCTGCTGGCGGCCGTCGCCGTGCAGATGCGCGTCGTCCTGGCCGGCCGGGTGCCCCACGTCGACCCCGGGGCGGCGCCCTCGCGAGGGTAGGCCCAAGGTCCCGGGACAGGCGCACGTCGGACCGTCCGACGGGCGGCGGCCCGCACGGTCGCGAGCCCCGGATGGGTTAGGATTCCGACGACCCGGCATCGCCTGGAACGTCGGCGCGCCCGCTCGCGGAGCGCCTCGCCCGAACGCCTCACCCGACCTGGAGCGTGCACCCTGTCCACCGCTGCGACGATCACGCTGCTCGCCGCCTCCGGTGACGAGGGCGGGCCGCACATCCCCTCCATCGCCGAGTTCTTCCCGCCCGCGATCGCGTTCGACGGCACGCCGTTCGAGTTCAACCGCATCACGCTGGTGCGGCTGCTCTCGGCGGTCGTCGTGAGCCTGCTGTTCTGGGCCGCGGCGCGCAGGGCGAGCCTGGTGCCGGGCCGCGGGCAGAACGTCGCCGAGATGGCGCTGGACTTCGTGCGGGTCAACATCGCGGAGGAGGTGCTCGGGGAGCGCCGGGCGCGGCGGTACGTCCCGCTGCTGACCGTCCTGTTCTTCGCGATCCTCGCGATGAACATCACCGGCGTGATCCCGCTGCTCAACATCGCGTCGACGAGCACCGTCACCGTCCCGCTGCTTCTGGCGGTGGTCGCGTGGATCGCGTTCGTCGTGGCGGGGATCCGGGCGCACGGCGTCTTCGGCTACGTGAAGTCCAGCCTGTTCCCCTCGGGCGTGCCGTGGCCGGTGTACATCATCCTGGCGCCGATCGAGCTGGTCTCGACGTTCGTCCTCCGCCCGGCGACGCTGACGATCCGTCTCATGGCGAACATGCTCGCCGGGCACCTGCTCCTCGTGCTGTTCTTCTCGATGACAAGCTGGCTGTTCCTCGAGGCGAGCGGCGCGCTGAAGGTGGTCGGGACCCTGACGTTCGCGGCGGGCTTCGCCTTCACCGTCTTCGAGATCTTCGTCGCGGCCCTGCAGGCGTACATCTTCACCCTGCTCACCGCCGTGTACATCAGCCTCTCGGTGGAGGCGCACTGACCCACCCGGCGCCCGAACCACCGGGCGCCGGTCGCACGACCTGGCAACGCACGCGGTCCGGACGCCCGTCCGGGCCGGACGACGGAAGGAAGTCCTGACGTGGAGATCACCGGCGACATCGCCACCATCGGCTACGGGCTCGCCACGCTCGGCCCGGGCATCGGCATCGGCATCCTCGTGGCCAAGACGCAGGAGGCCACGGCCCGCCAGCCCGAGGTCGCGGGCGCGCTGCGCATCAACATGTTCATCGGCATGGCCCTCGTCGAGGCGCTGGGCCTCATCGGCCTGGTTGCCGGCCTGATGTTCTGATGCTCCCCACCATCGTCCTGGCGGCGGAGGAGGGCCACGTCCCCGAGGGGATCGAGCTCTTCTTCCCACCGCTGTCCGAGGTCATCTTCTCGGCGCTGGCGCTCGGCATCCTCGCGTGGGTGTTCCTGCGCAAGGTCATGCCGACCTTCACCCGCATCCTCGACGAGCGCACCGCGCGCATCGAGGGCGGCCTCGCCAAGGCGGAGGCCGCGCAGGAGGAGGCCGCGCAGGCGCTGGCCGAGTACCACCAGCAGCTGAACCAGGCCCGCGCGGAGGCGCAGCGCATCCGGGAGGAGGCCCGCACCGAGGGGGCCCAGATCGTCGCGGAGATGCGCGCCAAGGCGACCGCCGACGCCGAGCGCACCCTGACCACCGCGCAGCGCCAGATCGAGGCGGAGCGGCAGCAGGCCGCGGTCGCGCTGCGGGCCGAGGTCGGCGCGCTCGCGACCGAGCTCGCGTCGCGGATCGTGGGCGAGGCGCTCGCCGACGAGGCGCGGCAGTCGCGCGTGATCGACAGGTTCCTCGACGAGCTGGAGGCATCCGTGGCCGCGGGCGAGCCCGCGCGTACCTCGGGTGACGCCCGGGGAGGCGGGGACCGCTGATGCGAGGGGTCAGCCAGGCGTCGTACCGCACGGTCGAGGACGGGTACGAGCGTGTCCTCGCCGCGGCCGGTGCCGAGGCGGCGCAGCTGGGCGGCGAGCTGTTCGGCGTGGTGGACGCGCTGGACCGCTCCGGCAGCCTGCGC
>JAEZAR010000310.1 GCA_023430425.1 Actinomycetes bacterium
GGGCGGTGACGGCGACGACGCGGGCGCCGAGGCCCCGGCGGACCCGGCGGACCCGGGCGACGCGGGCGCGGACCCGGGCGCACCCACCGGCCCGCCGGTCGTCGCCGGGGCGACGATGATCGACCCGCCGCCGGGCGGGGACAACAACGAGCACCCGGAGGCGGTGGACCGGGCCATCGACGGCGACCCGACGACCTTCTGGTTCACGCGCACCTACGCCTCCCCGACCTACGGCATGAAGGACGGGGTCGGGTATGCCGTGACGCTGGCCGAGCCCGCGACGGTCACCGGCGTCAGGCTGCTCGTCAACGGCACCGGGGGGATGGTCGAGGTCCGGGCCACCGCGCCCGACACCCCGACCGAGGGTCCTGTCCTCGCCTCCGGTCCGCTCTCGCCGGACACGGTCCTCACCTTCACCCAGCCGACGACGGCGCAGCACGTGGTCCTGTGGTTCACGGCGCTCCCGCAGACCCCCGACGGGCGGAACCGCGTCGAGCTGCTCGAGATCGAGCTGTCCTGAGCCGTTCGGCGTGGCCCTCGCCCGCCGCGGGTGTCGCCCGCGTCACCCGCCCCACGCACGCCGCCGCCCGTCGCGGCCCGTCGCGGCCCGTCGCAGTCCGTCGCACGCCGCCGCCCGTGCCTCTCACCGGGCCTCTCACCGTGCCTCTCACCGTGCCGCCCGTGCGTCGGACCCGCGTGGGAACATGGCACATCTAGGATCTGTTGACGCGTGCGGTACCGGATGTAGTGCTGGACGGACGTTCCGACCACGCACGAGCACGAGCTGAGGAGCGAGACAACGTGACCGAGACCGCCCGCGAACTCGTCATCGTCGGGTCCGGCCCCGCGGGGTACACCGCGGCGATCTACGCCGCGCGCGCCGGGCTGGCACCCGTCGTCGTCGCGGGCTCGGTGACCGCCGGCGGCGCGCTCATGAACACCACGGAGGTCGAGAACTTCCCCGGGTTCGTCGACGGGATCATGGGCCCCGACCTCATGGAGACGATGCGCAAGCAGGCGGAGCGGTTCGGGGCGGAGATCGTCTACGACGACGTCACCGACCTGACGCTGGACGGGCCGGTCAAGACCGTCGTCACCGGTGGCGGCGACACCTACCGGGCCCGCGCGGTGATCCTCGCGATGGGCTCGGCGTACCGCGAGCTCGGCCTGCCCGACGAGAAGCGGCTCTCCGGCCACGGGGTGTCGTGGTGCGCGACGTGCGACGGCTTCTTCTTCCGGGGCCAGCACGTGGTCGTCGTCGGCGGCGGGGACTCCGCCATGGAGGAGGCCACGTTCCTCACCCGCTTCGCCGAGACGGTCACCGTGGTGCACCGCCGGGACGAGCTGCGCGCGTCGAAGATCATGGCCGACCGTGCGACCGCCGATCCCAAGATCCGCTTCGCCTGGAACAGCGAGGTCGTCGCGATCCACGGCGAGGACCGCGTCTCCGGCGTGACCCTGCGCGACACCGTGACCGGCGAGGAGCGCGAGCTCCCGGCGACCGGGCTGTTCGTCGCCATCGGGCACGTGCCGCGCAGCGAGCTGGTCGTCGGCAAGGTCGCGCTGGACCCGGAGGGCTACGTGCTCGCGGGTCACGAGGTCGGCGCGGGCGAGCGCAGCACCGCCACCGACACCCCCGGCGTGTTCGCGTGCGGCGACCTCGTGGACCACACCTACCGCCAGGCGATCACCGCCGCCGGCACCGGCTGCGCGGCGGCGCTCGACGCGCAGCACTACCTGGCTGCGCTCGTCGACGCCGCGGAGCCCCCTGCACCCGTCACCCTGCCCGACAAGATCGAGGAGACCCTGTGAGCACCGTGCACGTGACCGACGACACCTTCCAGGCCGAGGTGCTGCAGGCCGACCTGCCTGTTCTCGTCGACTTCTGGGCCGAGTGGTGCGGGCCCTGCCGGCAGGTGGCGCCGATCCTCGAGGAGCTGTCGGAGACCTACGCCGGCCGCGTGAAGATCGCCAAGGTCGACACCGACGCCAACCAGGCCGTGGCGGCCGCCTACGGCATCGTCTCCATCCCGACGCTCAACGTGTACCACCGCGGGGAGCTCGTGAAGCAGATCGTCGGCGCCCGCCCCAAGCCGGCCCTGGTGCGCGAGATCGAGGACGTCCTGGCCCTCGCCTGACGGCGACGTCCAGCCTGACCACCGGCGTCCAGCATGCGGACCTGGCGCGCGACGCCTGGGACGAATGCACGCGGGCCGCTCGCGGGCGACGTGGCACACTTCCCCTCATGACTCCCGTCCACGGCGAGCCGATGGGGCAGGTGACGCCTGCCTCCGGCGACGCCGCCCACCCCGTCCAGCCCGTCGGTGGAAACCGCCTCGACCCGTGGGTCGGCTCGTACGCCGATCGCACGCACGGCATGCGCGCCTCGGAGATCCGCGCGCTCTTCGCCGTCGCGAACCGTCCCGAGGTGATCTCCCTCGCCGGGGGCATGCCGTACCTCGCCGGCCTCCCGCTCGAGGCGCTCGCCGAGTCCGCGCACGAGCTGGTGCTCAAGCGCGGCACGACAGCACTCCAGTACGGGATCGGCCAGGGGGACGAGACCCTTCGGGAGCAGATCCTCGAGGTCATGCGCCTGGAGCACATCCACGCACATCCCGACGACGTCGTGGTGACCACCGGGTCACAACAAGCTCTTGACCTTGTGACTCGCCTGTTCGTCAACCCCGGCGACGTCATCGTCGCGGAAGCACCGAGCTACGTCGGAGCGCTCGGGGTGTTCCGGTCGTACGAGGCCGACGTCGTGCACGTGCCGCTGGACGAGGACGGGCTCGTGCCCGAGGCCCTCGACGAGACCCTCACGCGTCTCGGGGCCGAGGGGCGCCAGGCCAAGCTCATCTACACGGTGCCGAACTTCCACAACCCGGCCGGAGTGACCCTCTCCCCGGAGCGGCGGCCGCGGGTGCTCGAGATCGCCCGCCGCCACGGCGTGCTCCTCGTGGAGGACAACCCGTACGGGCTCCTCGGGTTCGACGGCGACCCCCTGCCGGCGATGCGCTCCATGGACGAGACGGGTGTGGTCTACCTCGGCTCGTTCTCCAAGACGTTCGCTCCCGGCTACCGCGTGGGCTGGGCCGTCGCGCCCCCTGGCATCCGCGAGAAGCTCGTGCTCGCGAGCGAGTCGGCGATCCTGTGCCCCTCGAACGCCTCCCAGCTCGCGGTGTCGACGTACCTGACCAACCATGACTGGCGCGGCCAGATCAAGGCGTACCGGGAGATGTACCGGGAGCGTCGCGACGCGATGATCGGCGCCCTCGCCGAGCACATGCCGGAGGCGTCGTGGACGGTGCCGCGCGGCGGCTTCTACACGTGGGTCAAGCTGCCCTACGGGATCGATGCCCGGGCCATGCTCCCGCGCGCTGTCACGGCTCTCGTCGCCTACGTCTCGGGCACGGCCTTCTACGCGGACGGGCAGGGATCGGACCACGTGCGCCTGTCGTTCTGCTACCCGACCCCGGAGCGGATCCGCGAGGGCGTCCGGCGCCTCTCCGGCGTCGTCGCGGCCGAGGCAGAGCTGGTGCAGATCTTCGGGACCGACGCCCATCCGGAGAGCGGGCCCGTGCAGACGGGCGGGCCGGCCACGGTCTGACGGCGCCGATGACGCGGCGCGGCGCAGTCCTGGCCTGGTCCGGCGTCGTGCTCGCGGTCGTGGTCGTGCTCGCGCTGGTCTGGTCGGTCCGGACGGGCGCGTGCGCCGACGGCGGTGGGGCGTGCGCGACCGCGCCGACGATGGGCGTTCCGGGTGCGCTGCTGCTCACCGTGGCGGGGACCGCCCTCGTCGGTCACGCCCTCAGGCGTCTGGTCCGGCTCAGCGCAGCAGGCCGGGGTCGTCGGGTGCGATCACGTCCAGGATCCGGTTGAGGTCCTGCACCGAGGCGAACTCGACGGTGAGCCTGCCCTTCGTCTTGCCGAGGGCGACCTTCACCCGCGTGTCCAGCCGGTCGGAGAGCCGGCTGGCCAGCTCGTCGAGCGCCGCCACCCGCTCGCCCGGGCGGGGCGGGCGCGGCGCCGTCGGCGTCGCCACCGGCTCACCGCCGAGGGCCACGAGCTCCTCGGTCGCACGGACCGACAACCCCTCCGCGACGATCCGCTGAGCCACGCGCTCCATCGCGGCGGCGTCGGGCAGCCCGAGCAGGGCGCGCGCGTGACCGGCGGACAGGACGCCCGCCGCGACCCGCCGCTGGACCAGCGGCGGCAGGCGGAGCAGGCGCAGGGTGTTCGTGATCTGGGGCCGGGAGCGGTGGATCCGCTGCGCGAGCTCGTCGTGGGTGCAGCCGAAGTCGTCGAGCAGCTGCTGGTAGGCGGCCGCCTCCTCGAGGGGGTTGAGGTCGCTGCGGTGCAGGTTCTCCAGCAGCGCGTCGCGCAGCAGGTCGCCGTCGGCCGTGTCGCGCACGATCGCGGGGATGGTGGCGAGGCCGGCCTCCGTCGTCGCGCGCCACCGACGCTCACCCATGATCAGCTCGAAGTCGGCGTCCGGGTCCTCACCGGCGGCGAGCGGCCGGACGACGACCGGCTGGAGGACGCCGATCTCGCGCACGGACGCCACCAGCTCGGCGAGCGCGTCCTCGTCGAACGTGCTGCGCGGCTGCCGCGGGTTGGGCCGGACGCGGGAGACAGGCACCTCCGCGAACCGGGCACCCGGCACCGGGACCAGGCCGCCGTCGTCGTCCGCGTGCGGAGCGCCGTCGGTCTCGGGCCGCGCCGCACCCGTGTGGTTCGTCCCCGGCTCCGCCGGACGGTCGTCTGCGCCTGCGTCGCCCGGCTGCTCACGGGTGGCCGCGCCCCCGTCGGACGTGGGGCCGGGGTCGAGGGCGATCGACGGGCCGGGGAAGAACACGTCGACCGGACGGGACTCCCGCTCCGGTCCGCTCGGGATGAGTGCACCGAGCCCGCGGCCCAGGCCGCGACGCTTCTCGGCCATCAGGACTCCTTCGTACGTGTGGTGGGCTGCACCGACGGGTCTGCAGGCGCGGCGGCTGGCGAGTGTGCAGGCGACTGGGACGGCGGGTGGGCCGCCGGCAAGGGGGACTCGCGTGGTTCTGCCGGCGACGCGGCTGCCGGCCGTGCGGCGGCGAAGCCGTCCGCGCCGGCGAGCCCAGAGGTGCGCACGGCCCGTTCGGCCAGCTCACGGGCTGCGGCCAGGTAGGACAACGCCCCCGTCGAGCCGGGATCGTAGGTCATCACCGTCTGCCCGTAGCTGGGCGCCTCGGAGATGCGGACGGACCTCGGCACCGTGGTCCGCAGCGTCTGCTCGGGGAAGTGCTCACGGACCTCAGCGGCGACCTGCTGCGCGAGGTTCGTCCGCGCGTCGTACATCGTGAGCAGGATCGTCGAGACGTGCAGTGCAGGGTTGAGGTGGTTCTTGATCAGCTCCACGTTCTTGAGGAGCTGGCTCAGGCCCTCGAGGGCGTAGTACTCGCACTGGATCGGGATGAGGACCTCCCGGGCCGCGACGAAGGCGTTGACCGTGAGGAGGCCCAGGCTCGGCGGGCAGTCGACGAACACGTAGTCGATCCGCTCCTGCCCCGCGTCGGCGCGCTGGGCGAGGTAGCGGTCGAGGGCGGACCGGAGGCGGTTCTCACGGGCGACGAGGGAGACGAGCTCGATCTCCGCGCCCGACAGGTCGATGGTGGCCGGTGCGGCAAGGAGCCGCGGGATCCTGCTCGAGGCCTGCACCACGGTGGCCAGCTCCTCGTCCTCGACGAGGACCTCGTAGACCGACGGCGTCCCCGCGCGGTGCTCGACCCCGAGCGCCGTCGACGCATTCCCCTGCGGGTCGTTGTCGATGACCAGCACGTTCAACCCGGCCTGCGCCAGCGCGGCGGCCAGGTTCACGGCCGTCGTCGTCTTGCCCACGCCGCCTTTCTGGTTGGCGATCGTGAGCACGCGGGTGGCCGGCGGACGCGGGAAGCGGCGCCCGGAGAGCTCGATGCGGCGTCGGGCGTCGGCCGCGAGCTGGGCCGCGAGCGGGGTGCTGTCGTCCACCCGAGGGAGTCCCTCGATGATCGCCGCCCGCCGAGCGTCCTCGGCGTCGGCGACGCCCGCGTCGTGCTCCACCGCACCTCCAGGTCTCGGGTCGCGTCACATCCTGCCATCCGGTCCGGACCTCGGCGGCGCTGCCCACACGGCGTCGACGTATCGGATGGGCGGCGCCGTCGGGTGGGTTCGGAGCCTCAGCGCCCGGCGCGCGGGCGGCGCCCCCGCTGCCCGACGGTCGAGGCCTGTGTCTTCCTCACCCTGACGACGGTGGTGGGCGGGAACCCTTCAAGCGTCGACGCCTCGAGAACCTCCGGTGCTGAGCCGCCGAGCCGAGCGATCTCGGCGGTGGCCTCGGCCACCTCCTGCGCCGCACGGGAGCCCTTGAGCGCCACGAGCACCCCGCCGACCTCGACGAGCGGAAGCGTCCAGCGCGCGAGCCGGTCCATGGGCGCCACGGCCCGTGCCGTCACCGCCGCCACAGTCAGCCGGCCGTGCACCTCCTCCGCCCGGGCTCGGACGACCTCGACCGAGCTCAGGCCGAGCGAGGCCACCACCTCGCTGAGCCAGGACGCACGCCGCTCCATCGGCTCGAGGAGGATGACGTGCTGCTCGGGCCGCATGCACGCGAGGACGACGCCCGGCAGGCCGGCGCCGCTCCCGACGTCCATCACGGTCCCCTCGGGCGGGAGGAACGGCTCCACCGCCGCCGAGTTGAGAAGGTGACGCTCCCACAGCCGCGGGAGCTCGCGTGGTCCGACGAGCCCCCGGAGCACTCCCTCGTCGCTCAGCATCGCGGCGAAACCCTCGAGCGCGTCGAAGCCTTCTCCTAGGCGCCGGCGTAAGCCTTCGCGCGCCCCGACGTCCGGGTCTGCCTGCGCCGCGTCCACGAACCTGAGTGTTTCACGTGGAACTGAGGTGCCACGGACGGAGCTCGTGAGCCCAGGCCTTTGTCGCGGGGGACGCGACGCCTCTTGGAGACGCCGCATGGTGCTTTCGGCCCGGCACCGAAAAGGGTGGGGGAGGCGCGTGCGTGAGACCGCGAGCCCGTGCGCGTGCCCCTTCCCGTGACGACGCCTGGTAAGCCGCGCGTCGTGGACGCCGGACCTCCTGCCGCCTTCGTTCGGCCACGTCTGGGACCGTTGCTCAATCACGTCCGCCGCAGGCACGGTCCCTGCCGGGAGGACCTGTGTCGGCGAGGGGCGTACCACGCAATCCATGTCGCATCCGCATCTCAGGCGGGAACACTCCGAAACGGTGCGATGCGCGCACGGATGCCTCGGGCGGTGCGTGTTCCACGTGAAACACGGACGAGCTGCCGGAACTGGGCAGGGACAACGACAACGGGTCGCACTCGCCCTGAGGGGTCACTTCTGTTCCACGTGAAACGCGGTCGCGCAGCGCGCCGGCGTCGCCCCCGCTGATGCCCGCACTCCGGGGGCGAGGAGCGCGGCGGGCGGGCGCCCGGGCAGGCAGGCGCCTCGCCGTTCGCGAGAATGTCGCACGCTCGCCGGACTCGCTCGGCCGCGGTCCGCGCGGGTCGCTCTGGCCCGCGCGTGGGCGGCAGGGAACAAGCCAGCGTCATGGCCGGTGCCGTGCACCCGCCCAGAGTCCCCACCCGCGCTCCGCGCCGACGTCCGGACGTGGCATCGGCACACAACCCGGCGCGAGCTCACCGGGATCGCCCGCGACCGCACCCGCCGGTCACGCGTCGCGGCGTTGTTTCACGTGGAACCCGGCAACCCGACCTGTCTCGTGCGCTCGGTCATCGCGCGGAGCGGATGACGACCCTGCGGTGCGGCTCCTCGCCCTGACTGTCAGAGGCGAGCCCTGCGGCGGCCACCGCGTCGTGGACGACCTTGCGCTCGAAGGGGTTCATCGGCTCGAGCGTCACGTCCTCGCCCGACGCACGGACCTGCGCGATCGCCGCCGTGGCGACACCGACCAGCTCCGCGCGCCGACCGGCGCGGTAGCCGGCCACGTCGAGCATGAGGCGGCTGCGTTCTCCCGTCTTGGTCTGGACCGCCAGGCGCGTGAGCTCCTGGAGCGCCTCCAGGACCTCGCCGTCGTCACCGACGAGCCGGCGAAGACCGCGCGCCGAGGAGCCCTCTGCCACGATCGCCACCGCCGCACGCTGGTGGTCGACGTCGATGTCGATGTCACCGTCGACGTCCGCGATGTCGAGGAGCTCCTCGAGGTAGTCGGCGGCGATCTCACCCTCCTCCTCGAGGCGGCGGGTCAGGTTCGTGCCCCGCTCCTCCTCGGTCGCTGCCGCGCCGGTCTCGCTCATCGTGCTCTCCTTGGGCTCGCTCACCGCTCGTCCTGCTCGTTCGAGGTCTCGTCGGACGCGCGTCGCGCGTCGGACGCGCCGTCCGACGCTCCCGCCGGCCGGCGGGGGCCGCTGCGCCTGCCGTCACGGGCACCCGGGGCGGACGTGCCGCCCTGGCC
>JAEZAR010000405.1 GCA_023430425.1 Actinomycetes bacterium
GCCTCGGCCACGCCCGCGAGGAGGTCGTCGGGGTCGGTGGCGCCGACGAGCTCGGCCACATCGGCCTGGTCCGCCCGGAGCAGCCGGGTGGTCCGACGCCGGGTGGCGACCTGCAGGGCGTCGCGGACGTCGAGCAGGTGCCGGTACGCCGCGTCGAGCGGGCCGTGGGGCCGGTCGGTGAGCCACGTCGCGGCGAGCGCGAAGACGACGACCGCGTCCCGGATCCCGCCGCGGGCGTCCTTGAGGTCCGGCTCGACCAGGTAGGCGAGCTCCCCCGCGCGCTCGGCGCGGGCCCGCGTGGACGCGAGGAGCTCGGGGAGCCTGCGCCGCGCGGCCGAGCGCCAGTCCGTGAGCAGTGCGGTGCGCGCGCGGTGCACGACGGCGGCGTCCCCGGCCACGTGACGCAGGTCGAGCAGCCCGACGGCGGCCGGCAGGTCGCCCGAGGCCACCTGGCGGCACTGGGCCAGCGACCGGACGGAGTGGTCGAGGTCCAGGCCCGCGTCCCACACGGGGTACCACAGCCGTTCGGCCACGCGCGCGACGGTCGCGGCGTCGTGCGTCCGGCCGTCGTGGACGAGCAGGAGGTCGAGATCCGAGGCAGGCCCTGCGTCGCCCCGGCCGAGGCTGCCCACGGCACCGAGGGCGAGCCCGTCCGGCGTCGCGAGCTCGGCGACGACCTCGTCGAACAGGTCCGCCAGCCGGGTCGTCACGAGCCGGGTGACGGCGGCCCGGCGCAGGTCGCCGTCGGCCGTGGGCCCCGTCATCCGGACGGCCAGGTCGAGCCGGTCGACCACGAGGTCCCGCACCCCCCGTCGGGGGTGCGGGACCTCGGGCCGCCGCGCCGGGACGCCACCGACCGCCGCGTCATCCGGGCGGTGCGTCCCGGCGGCGGTCACAGCGCGTCGGGACCGTGCTCGCCGGTCCGGACCCTCGCCACGTCGTCGACGGGGACGACCCAGACCTTCCCGTCGCCGATCTTGCCCGTCTGCGCGGCCTTGATGATCGCCTCCGTGACGCTCAGGGCGTCGATGTCGGCGACGAGCACCTCCACGCGGACCTTGGGGATGAGGTCGACCTGGTACTCCGCACCCCGGTACACCTCGGTGTGGCCCCGCTGGCGGCCGTAGCCGCTCGCCTCGCTCACCGTCATCCCCCGCACACCTGCCGCCTCGAGGGCCGCCTTCACGTCGTCCAACCGGTGCGGCTGGACGACCGCCGTCACGAGCTTCATGCCTTCACCTCCGTCGTGGCGCGACCGGCGGCCGCACCGTGGACCGTGGCGTCGCCGGCACGCGCCCGCGTGCCCGGGAGCGCCTCGTACGCCGTCTCGCCGTGGACGGCCACGTCGATGCCCGCGACCTCGACGTCCTCGCTGACCCGCCAGCCAAGGGTGGCCTTGAGGGCGAGCGCCAGCACCAGCGTCACGACGCCGGAGACCACGATCGCGGCGACCGCGATGACGACCTGGATGACGAGCTGCTCCACGCCACCGCCGTAGAAGAGCCCCGTGCCCGTGCCGAAGAACCCGATGAGCACGGTGCCCACGAGGCCGCCCACGAGGTGGACGCCGACGACGTCCAGCGAGTCGTCGTAGCCGAAGCGGTACTTCAGCCCGACGGCGAGGGCGCACAGCACGCCGGCGATCGCGCCGAGGAAGATCGAGCCGCCCGGGCTGACCGACCCCGCCGCCGGGGTGATGGCGACCAGGCCCGCGACCACGCCGGACGCGGCGCCCAGCGACGTCGCGTGACCGTCGCGCAGCCGCTCGACGAGGAGCCAGCCGAGCATCGCGGCGGCCGTGGCCGTCGTCGTGTTGACCCAGGCGAGCCCGGCGGCGCCGTCGGCGGTGAACGCGGAGCCCGCGTTGAAGCCGAACCAGCCGAACCACAGCAGCGCCGCGCCGAGCATCACGAGCGTGAGGTTGTGCGGGCGCATCGGCTCCTTGCCGAACCCCTTGCGCTTGCCGATGACGAGCGCGAGCACGAGCGCCGCCACACCGGCGTTGATGTGCACGACCGTGCCGCCGGCGAAGTCGATCGGCGCGACGGTCGCGGCCCCGTCCGTGGTGCCGAAGATCATCGCGGCGAGCCCGTCCTCGCTGCCGCTGAGCAGGCCGCCGCCCCAGACCATGTGCGCGATCGGGAAGTACGACAGCGTCGCCCACAGGCCGGCGAAGACCAGCCAGGTGCCGAACTTCACGCGGTCCGCCAGCGCCCCGCTGATGAGGGCGACGGTGATGATCGCGAACGTGGACTGGAACGCGACGCCGACGATCCCCGGGACGCCGAAGCCGTCGATCACGAACTCGCCGGCGTCGTCGTAGATGGCGCCGGAGAGGGCGAACTGGTCGAACGGGTTGCCGACGATCCCGCCGACGTCGGCGCCGTAGGACATCGACCAGCCCCACAGCACGTAGATGACCCCGACCACGCCCAGCGTGCCGAAGCTCATCATCATCATGTTCAGCACGGACTTGGCGCGGGACATCCCGCCGTAGAACAGGGCCAGTCCGGGCGTCATCAGCAGCACGAGGGATGCCGAGGTGAGCATCCAGGCTGTCGCTCCGAAGTTGAGGTCCATCCGGTGACTTCCTCCCTCGCCAGCCGGGCGGCTGGTCCGGGCCCCACTGTCGAGCAGCGCGGTTTCGTCCCGGCATGCCGGGCGTTACGGCCGGATCACGCCGGCGGTCGCCGCGTTAACTCTGCGTTTCGCGGGCCCCACCGGCGCGCGGCCCCGGCCGCCGGGGGTCGGGGACGCCGTGGCCTCTCAGCCCGCGAGCAGGCCGTCGACGAACGCCTCGGGGTCGAAGGGCGCCAGGTCGTCCGGTCCCTCGCCCAGGCCCACGAGCTTGACGGGCACCCCCAGCTGGCGCTGGACGGCGACGACGATGCCGCCCTTGGCCGTGCCGTCCAGCTTCGTCAGCACGAGGCCCGTGACGCCGGCGACCTCGGTGAACACCTGCGCCTGCCGCAGCCCGTTCTGGCCGGTGGTGGCGTCGAGGACGAGCAGCACCTCCGCGATCGGCCCCGGCCGGGTGAGCACCCGGGCGATCTTGCCCAGCTCGTCCATGAGCCCGGCCTTGTTCTGCAGGCGCCCGGCCGTGTCGACGAGGACCACGTCGGCGCCGTCCTCCTGCGCCTGGGACAGGGCGTCGAAGGCCACGCTCGCCGGGTCGGCGCCCTCGCGGTCGGAGCGGACGGTGGGCACGCCGACGCGGGCACCCCAGGTCGCGAGCTGGTCGGCCGCCGCGGCACGGAACGTGTCCGCCGCGCCGAGCACGACGGTCCTGCCCTCGGCCACGAGCACGCGGGCCAGCTTGCCGACCGTCGTGGTCTTGCCCGTGCCGTTGACGCCGACGACGAGCACGACGGCCGGGGGGCCGCCGTCCGCCGGGCCCACGGCGAGCGACCGGTCCTGGTCCGGCCCGACCAGCGCCAGCAGCTGCTCGCGGAGCAGCTCGCGGACCGCGGCGGGGTCCCGGACGCCGAGGACCCGCACCCGCTCGCGCAGCGAGTCCACGAGCTCGGCCGTCGGGCCGGCGCCGACGTCGGCGAGGAGCAGGACCTCCTCGATCTCCTCCCAGTCCACCTCGGTGAGGTGGTCCCGCGAGAGGACGGTCAGGAGCCGCGCACCCAGCGGCGAGCCGGACCGCGCCAGGCGCTCGCGCAGCCGGACGAGCCGCCCCGC
>JAEZAR010000441.1 GCA_023430425.1 Actinomycetes bacterium
GGTGGGACGGGCACAGGCGTCGTGGGGCTGCTGCGGGACCGGCCCACGGTGGGCGGGCGCCCGACGGCGTACGTCTGCCGGGGGTTCGTGTGCGACCGGCCGACGACGGACCCGGACGAGCTCGCCGCCCAGCTGCGCCGCTGACGGGCTTGGCAGCGTTGCCCGCGCCACCACCGGCGTCGGGCAGCGTTGCCCGCGCCATCACCCGCCAACGCTGCCGAACGGCGGGGACAGCCGCGCCGGCAATCCCCGGACGGATCAGCGCACGGGGCAGCCGGCGCCGCAGGGATGCGGGACGCCACGCCACCCGCCGGCACGCAGGGCCGCCACGACCTGGACCGTCGTCCGGCACGGTGTCACGCGGACGTGGCTCCAGCGGTACCGCAACGTCATGTCGTCGCTCGCCACGAGCACGGCGTTGTCGCGCCACGTGTCAGCGTCGGTCCGCCCCCCGGGATGGCCCACACGTCCGTCCAGCTCGCACCTGACGCGGTACCCGGTGTAACGCCGGTCCGACCGGATCCAGGAACCGTCCACGACCTCGCGCACCTGGAGCTCGGCGGTCGGCAGCCCATGAGCGCACTCCACGTCGCGGTGGTACCGCAGCTCGAGCGGCGACTCGACGCCGGCCTCGGACAGCGCGAGCAGCTCGAGGAGGAGCGCCCGGCGAGGCGTGGTCGGTCGCCGTTCGAGTGCCGTTCGGATCGCTCCGGGCGCGGTCCCGGCCCGGACGGCGTCCGCGATCAGACCGATCGCGCGGTCGTCGTCCCGCGCGGTGCCGACGAGGTCCAGCACGGTGTCGCCCGCGGAGACGACAGGAAGGCCGGCCGCACGCTCGACCTCCCGCCGCCCGCGGCGCAGCCGAAGTGGTTCCGGCGCGCGGATCCATCGCTCGTGCGGCACCCAGACGTCGAACCGGGCCGGTGGCCGGGCGAGGAAGCCATGGAGGTGGGCCGCGGCGTCGTGGCTGAGCGCAGCCGGGGCGTCGGGGGCACCGGCGAAGAGCAGAGCCGCCGTCGCCTGTGTCCGCCACGGCAGCGGACCCGAGTGCGCGACGTACACCCCGCGGAACACCCGCTGCCATGATCCCGACCGGGCGCGCCACGCCAGCCAGTCGTCGCTGACGCCGGCCGCGCGGCACTGGGCGGCCGTGAGGACGCTGTCCTGACGGTCGGCACGTCGCAGGAGCTCCGGCGGAGGCGGGCGCACGGACCGCAGCATCAGCCACCGGCACGGGCGGTCGCCAGACGGTCCCGCGCAACCTGGGGACGCACGTGCGCGGCGAACGACGGGTTCGTCGGGCAGCGTTCGCCGGGCGACCCCCGGAGTCGGGCAGCGTTCGCCGGGCCATCCCCGGCGTCGGGCAGCGTTCGCCGGGCTATCCCCGGAGTCGGGCAGCGTTCGCCGGGCGACCCCCGGCGTCGGGCAGCGTTCGCCGGGCCATCCCCGGAGTCGGGCAGCGTTCACCGGGCGATCACGCGCCAACGCTGCCGAACCCACCGAGCTCACGCGCCAACGCTGCCGAACCCGCGCGACGACCCGGGCGCGGCACGGGTCGCCGTCCGAAGGTGGCACGATGGGTGACCGACGACGGCGAGGAGACGGGGCGCATGGCGGCACGGGTGGTGGTGGTCGGCGGCGGCTACGGCGGGGCGAGCCTCGCCAGGTGGCTGGACGACGTCGCCGACGTCGTGGTCGTGGAGCCGAGGGACGCCTTCGTGCACACCACGGCGGCGCTGCGGGCCGTGGTGGACCCCGAGTGGCAGGCACGCGTGTTCTACCCGTACGACACGCTCCTCGAGCACGGCACCGTGGTGCACGACTGGGCACGGCGGGTCTCCCCCGGGCGCGTGCAGCTCTCGCCGTTCGAGTCGATCGACGCGGACTACCTCGTGCTCGCCACCGGTACCGCCTACCCGTTCCCGGCGAAGTACCTGGAGAACGAGGCGGAGGTCGCGGTCGCCCGCCTCGCGCGGCTGCGCGACGACCTCACCCGGACCCAGCACGTGCTGCTCGTCGGCGGCGGACCGGTCGGGCTCGAGCTCGCCGGCGAGCTGACCTCGGCCCTGCCCGACCTGCGCGTGACGGTGGTGGACGTCGCCGAGGACGTCCTGACCGTCGGCGACTACCTGCCCGAGCTGCGGGAGACGATCCGCACCCAGCTCGCCGAGCGCGGGGTGGAGTTCGTCACGGGGGCGCCCCTGGCGTTCCTGCCCCCCGTCGACATCGGCATCCACGCGCCGTTCGTCGTCGAGACCACGGCGCGGGTGCCGATCGAGGCGCAGATGTGGTTCCGGTGCTACGGGTCACGTCCGCAGACCGGCTACCTCGACGAGGAGCTCGCGGCGGCGCGGCGCCCGGACGGGCACATCCGCGTGACCGACCACCTCAACGTCGTCGGGCAGGAGCGGGTGTTCGCGATCGGCGACATCACGGACGTGCCCGAGAGCAAGCGTGCGTCCGCCGCCATCGACCACGCCTCCGTGGTCGCGCAGAACATCGCGGACCTCCTCGAGGGGCGCCGGCCGAGCGCGCGCTACAAGGCCGCCGCCGAGCGGATCGTGCTCCCGCTGGGTCCCGACGGCGGGGCGTCGCAGCTGGAGCGTGACGGCGGGCTCCGGGAGGTCGTCGGGCCGGACGAGACCAGCCGGATCAAGGGTCAGGACCTCTTCTCCACGGACGTCGCGGACCTGTTCTCGCGGCGCTGACCGGCGCGTCGCGGCGCTGACCGGCCCGCACCGCGCCGCGGGCCCACGCCGCCAACC
>JAEZAR010000158.1 GCA_023430425.1 Actinomycetes bacterium
CAGGCCGACCAGGCCCGGCTCGGCGAGCAGTTCCGCGCCCTGGCGGCGGACGCGCTCCGTGCCAACGCCGAGCAGCTCGCGGTCGCGGCCGAGGAGCGCCTGCGGCGGGACCGCGCCCTCGGCGCGACCGACCTGGCGCAGCAGCAGGACGCGGTCCGCCGCCTGGTGGAGCCCCTCACCCGCACCCTCGACCAGGTCAAGACGGAGGTGGCGTCCGCCGAGCGCGCACGGCTGGAGGCCCACGCGGCCCTGGCGGAGCAGCTCCGCGCGATGCGGGAGTCCTCCGAGCTCCTGCGTACCGAGACGGGGCAGCTCGTCACGGCGCTGCGGGCCTCCCAGGTCCGCGGGCGCTGGGGTGAGGTGCAGCTGCGGCGCGTCGTCGAGGCCGCAGGCCTGCTCGAGCACGTGGACTTCGTCGAGCAGGCCCACGTGACGACCGACGACGGTGCGCGCCGGCCCGACATGGTGGTGCACCTGGCGGGGGGCAAGCACGTGGTGGTCGATGCGAAGGTCGCCGTCGTGGGCTACCTCGACGCCGCGCAGGCCACGGACGAGGCGGTGCGTACCGAGCGCCTCGCGGCGCACGCGCGCCACATGCGCCGCCACATCGACGACCTGGCGGCCAAGGAGTACTGGGAGCAGGTGGCGCCGGCCCCGGAGTTCGTCGTCATGTTCGTGCCGGCGGAGGCCTTCCTGCACGCCGCGCTCGAGGCGGACGCGACGCTGCTCGAGCACGCCATCTCGCGCAACGTCGTGCTCGCGACGCCGATGACGCTCGTCGCCATGCTGCGCACCGTCGCCTACGCGTGGCGCCAGGACGCCCTCGCGGCGAACGCCCAGCAGGTGCTCACGCTGGGCCGCGAGCTGCACGGCCGCCTGGCGACCCTCGGCGGCCACGTCAGCCGGCTCGGTCGCCAGCTGGACGGCGCCGTCCGGGCCTACAACGAGACGGTGAGCTCGCTCGAGTCACGCGTGCTCGTGAGCGCGCGACGCCTCGCCGACCTGAAGGTCACCGACGCCGACCTCGAGGCGCCGGCGCAGCTGGACCGGGCCGCGCGTCAGGTCCAGGCGCCCGAGCTCGTCGCCTCCGAGGAGAACCGCGTGGTGGCACTGGGGTAGTCGGCGCACCACGTCGGTCGGCGCATCGGGCACGCCCGCCCGGCGCGCCGGTCAGCGCACCGGCTGGACCGGGAGCTCCCGACGCGCGCCCCGGCCGGGCCGGGCGGGGGCCTGGCCCGCCGCCTTGAGGTCGGCGCGCAGCTCGCGAGGCAGGGAGAACATGAGGTCCTCCGTCGCCGTGGTGACCTCCTCGACGTCGCCGAAGCCCAGGGCCGCCAGCCTGTCCAGCACGTCCCGGACCAGGATCTCCGGCACCGAGGCACCGGAGGTCACGCCCACCGTGCGGACCCCCGCCAGCCAGGCGGGGTCGATCTCCTGGGCGCGGTCGATGCGCACCGCGGAGCGCGCGCCCGACTCGCGCGCGACCTCCACGAGCCGCACCGAGTTCGACGAGTTCGCCGAGCCCACGACGACGACGAGGTCGCACTCCGGGGCGATCTTCTTCACCGCGACCTGGCGGTTCTGCGTCGCGTAGCAGATGTCGTCGCTCGGCGGGTCGGCGAGGAGCGGGAACCGCTCCCGCAGCCGGCGGACCGTCTCCATCGTCTCGTCCACCGACAGGGTCGTCTGCGAGAGCCACACGACCTTCGACGGGTCCCGGACGACGACGTCGTCCACCGCGTCCGGGGAGTTGACGACCTGGATGTGGTCCGGGGCCTCGCCCGAGGTGCCCTCGACCTCCTCGTGGCCGTCGTGCCCGATGAGGAGGATGTCGTAGTCGTCACCGGCGAACCGGACCGCCTCCTTGTGGACCTTCGTCACGAGCGGGCAGGTGGCGTCGATCGTCTGCAGCCCGCGGGCCGCGGCGGCGGCGTGCACGGCCGGGGACACCCCGTGCGCGGAGAACACCACCCGGGCGCCCTGCGGCACCTGGTCGGTGTCGTCGACGAAGACGGCCCCGCGCGTCGCGAGCGTCTCCACGACGTACTTGTTGTGGACGATCTCCTTGCGGACGTAGACCGGGGGCCCGTAGTGCTCGAGCGCCTTCTCCACGGCGACGACGGCGCGGTCGACGCCGGCGCAGTAGCCGCGCGGCGCCGCGAGCAGGACGCGGCCGCTGACGAGGTCGCCGTCGACGGGCTCGTGGGCAGGCCCGGTCGGGGCGGCGTGGAGGGGGTTCACCGACTCAGTCTACGGAACCTGCCGCGACTCTCCGGGGCCGCGAGGTGCAGGTCCCGTGGCGGCCCGGGGCGGAGCCGGTGACCGCGGGGCCGGTGCCCGTCGGTCGGCGTCGCGCCCCGGTGGCAGGCTGGGGCCCGTGACCGACGCCCCTGCCCGACCGCCGAGGCCGACCGGCCTGCCGCCACGGGCGGCCGACACGACGCCGAGCGCGCCGTGGCCGCTGCGTCACCTGTCCGCCAAGATCGCCGACTACGTCCATCGGATGCCCGGGGTGTGGGTGGAGGGTCAGGTCGTCCAGCTCAACCGCAGGCCCGGGACGTCCGTCGTGTTCCTCACCCTGCGCGACCCGGAGGCGGACGTCTCCATGCCCGTGACCGCGCACACGAGGGTGCTCGACGCGGCGTCCGCGCCGGTCGAGGAGGGGGCGCACGTCGTCGTTCACGCGACGCCGACGTTCTGGGCGAAGCGGGGGACCCTCTCGCTGCAGGCCGACGAGATCCGCGCCGTCGGTCTCGGTGAGCTGCTCGCCCGCATCGAGCACCTCAAGCGCGTCCTGGCCGCCGAGGGCCTGTTCGACGCCGACCGCAAGCGTCCCCTGCCGTTCCTCCCGCGCGTCGTCGGGCTGGTCTGCGGGCGCGAGTCCAAGGCGGAGCACGACGTGGTCGTGAACGCCCGGGCTCGCTGGCCGCAGGTCGAGTTCGACATCCGGGAGGTCGCCGTCCAGGGGCCGAACGCCGTCGGAGAGGTCTGCCGCGCGGTCGCCGCACTGGACGCGGACGCGCGCGTGGAGGTCATCGTCGTCGCGCGCGGCGGCGGGTCGGTGGAGGACCTGCTGCCGTTCAGCAACGAGACCCTCGTGCGGACGGTGGCCGCGTGCCGGACGCCCGTGGTGTCAGCGATCGGCCACGAGACGGACGCCCCCCTGCTCGACCTGGTCGCCGACCACCGTGCGTCGACCCCGACCGACGCGGCGAAGCGGATCGTGCCGGACGTCGGCGAGGAGCGCGCCCGACTGACCCAGGCACGCGGGCGGATGCGGGGGGCCGTGACCGCGCTGGTCCGACGGGAGTCGGAGCGTCTCGCGGCCGTGCGCTCACGACCCGCGCTGGCGCGTCCGGAGGCGCTCCTCGACGTGCACCGCCGCCACCTCGTCGACCTGCGCCGGTCCGGGTGGCGGGCCCTGGACGGGCGCGTCGCCACCGGCGCGGCGGAGGTCCGCCACCTGTGGGCGCAGGTCGCCGCGCTGTCTCCCGCCGCCACGCTCGAGCGTGGCTACGCCGTCGTGCAGCGAGCGGACGGGGCGGTCGTCCGCTCCCCCGACGACGTCGCGCCGGGCGAGCTCGTCGGTGTCCGGCTGGCGAGGGGGGCGATCGAGGCACGGGTGGAACCGCCCGACGGGCCCGCCGGGCTCCGGGGAGCCCCGCGCCCGTGACTGCCGGTTTACTGGTCTCGTGAGCGACACGCCGCGACCCGTCCAGGACCTCACCTACGAGCAGGCGCGCGACGAGCTGGTGGCGGTCGTCGCCCGGCTCGAGGCCGGGGGCGAGACCCTCGAGGCCTCGCTCGGCCTGTGGGAGCGGGGCGAGGCCCTCGCGGCCCGCTGCCAGGAGTGGCTGGACGGCGCCCGGGCACGGCTCGACGCCGCACGCGACCGCGAGACGCCTCCCGGGCCCGAC
>JAEZAR010000221.1 GCA_023430425.1 Actinomycetes bacterium
GAGCCGAGCCGCCGGCGAAAAACGCATCCGAAAGCGGCGCCGCATCGGTCAAGGTGCCGGGATCGATGCCGTACATATCCTGGAGATCGGAACCGACATAGGCAAATCGGTGCTGCATCGGTTCGGCCGCAGTCACCCCGGAAAGTGCCCGAATGGGACCGAGCTGCGCGGCGAGATCCAGACTTCCATTCGATTGCACCGCGACATCGGCGCCGTTGGTGAGCTGGGCATCGACGAGCGACTGCCGTTCGTAGGTGGAATTGAAGGTCGCGGTCGAGAATGCGAACGCAATTGCGATGGCGACCAGAGTGACTCCGCGGCCGAGCGCGGACCACTCTCGCGCGAGCGAGACGCCAACCGAACGCGAGAGCCGCCCACTGCCCGGCGCCAGTACCCGCGCGACAACCCGCGCGTCCCGGCGCAGCGCAAGATGCGCGATACGCATGATGAACAATGCACCCCCTGCCCAAAGCAGCAGCGGACCGAGCAGGGAGGTATAGGAAACTGAGACCCGGGGAACACCCTCTGGAGCCAACAGCACCTCGTACCCATGTCGCCTGGCATTCCAGTAGATGACCGCGCTGGCGGCGATCAACAACAGGTCCACCCCGAAACGCTGCCACTTTGGGGGCCCTTTGCGCGGCGCCGTCCTGCGCTGCATGGCGACGGTTTGCCTCCGGTTGTCCAGCCAGGTGGGAAGGAGCATAACCAGCAGTGACAACCCGATGCCGACGGCCGCCGCGACGAATCCCCAACCCACCGTGCTGGCAGCGCCGTTCCCGAAACTCCAGCGATGAAATGCCAGCCGGAGGGTGAGGGCTCCCAAACCGAGCCCCGCAAGCGCGCCGATGAACCCAATGACCAGGCCATCGGCACTGGCCAGTAGCAAAAGCTGGCGCTGGGATGCACCCCGGAGCCGCAGCAGCGCCTGATTGCGCCGGCGTGAGGGCGCCGAGATATTCACAAGCATGATGGTCAGGATGCAAGCTAGCAGAACCCCCGGCAACCCGAGAAAGAGCATCAGCAGCGTGGCGTACAGGGCGTCGGACCGCGCCACATCGAGCCGGGCGGCGAGGTTGTCACCCACGATGGCGCCCCCGGCCAACCGAACCTCGTAGTTGTGCGCCATGCGTGTGACCTGGACATACGCCTGGGCAGGTGAAGAGGGCAATGCGTGATCCAGCGACGCATGGAGCTGAACCGTGGCCGCGGACGGATCGACGGCGGCGACCGGATCGAACACCGCGTGCCACTGGTCCAACGGAAGAATGAGTACATTGTCTGGTGGTGCCTGCGGGATGGCGCCGGTTGGAGCGCCCACCACCTGGAACAGGCTATCCGCCAGCGGGAGATCGACGATTGCGTCGATCGTCACATCGACCGGCGCGGCTCCCGGTCGCTCGATGCGCACGGTATCGCCCGGGGTGACGTGCAGATTGGCGGCGGTCTGTTGCGCCAACAAAACCGAGCCTTGGCCAATCAGATCGCGTATCTGCGCGGGGAACTTCGTGCGATAGTCCGGCGGGATGCCGAGCACCTTGCCTGGTCCGGTCGTTTGGGTCGTCGATCCTGTGGTCGATTCGAACCCGAGCGCGTTGGCATAGCCAACCTCGGCGATCGTAGTTGCGCCCTGCGAGGATGTGAGCTCGGCAGCCGCGGCCGCTGGATCGACACCAGGCGCCAACTGAACCTGCCAGTCGACCGAGACATCGGAAATCGCCTGCCGGGTCATGGTGGCCTGCGTGGACGATGTAAACCCGAACAAGGTCGCCAGCAGGGCAACCGTGACGGCGAGACCAGCTGCAGTAGCGACGAGCTGCTTTCGCCGGTGGGTAAACAGGCTTGCCACCCAGCGAGTGAGGACCGTCATCATTGGATGATCGACTGCACGGTCATGTGTGGAGACGGAGCCAGGCGGCCGTTGTTCGAGGCGAGGGATTCCGTGAGCAGATAGCCGTCGTGGATCGACCATTGACCGGGAAGACGGGCGGCGAGCACCACGTCATGGGTCGCCATCACCATGGCTGCGCCGCTGGCGTACAACTGCTCGACCAGCGTGTCCATGACCAAGCCCGCAGTAGCCGAATCGAGCTGGCCGGTTGGCTCATCGGCCAGCACCAGCCGTGGTTGCGTTACCAGCGCTCGCGCGATCGAAACACGCTGTGCCTGTCCCCCGGAAATCTCTTCCGGCAGTTTCGATTGGAGGTGGTCCACACCGAATACGGCCAGATAGTCACGGGCGCGCGCATCGGCCAGATCGGGATCAACGCCGAGCATGATCAGTGGCAGCGAGGCATTCTGCAGGACGGTGAACGCCGGCAGCAGACTCGGCCCCTGAAAGATGTGGGAGATCCAGCGTGGTCGCAAGGTCGATCGTAGACCGAGCGCGGGCCAGCGGATCTCTCCGTCTGTCGGGGAATCGATGCCGCCCATGATGTGCAGCAGGGTCGACTTGCCACTACCGCTCGGACCGACCAGTGCAATTCGCTGGCCCGCGAAAACCGAAGCGCTGACATCCGAGAGGACCGGCCGCGCGCTTTGGTCTTGACCGAACCAGCGTGAAACGTGAGCCAGCTCGACCAGGGGATCGGTCAAATCAGTCATGGCGAAGCTGCCCGTCCACCAGGCGCATGATCCGGGTGGCCGCCGCCGCGATCTGGTCATTGTGCGTGACGATGACGACGGCCATCCCGTTCGCGGCTCGTTCCCGCAGCAGGCTCAGCACCCGGGCTTCATTGGCGGTATCGAGCTCGCCGGTCGGCTCGTCGGCAAAGAGCGCCGCGGGTTGATTGACCAGCGCGATCGCCAGTCCGGCGCGGGCCACCTCGCCACCGGAGAGCTGCCCTGGCATCGCATTGTACTTGTCGGCCAGATCGAGCGAGTCCAGCAGCGCGCGCCCATTCGATGTCCGGGGGCTCTTCTGTAAGTTGCCTATGATGCCCAGGTTCTCGCCAACCGTAAAATCGGAGAGTAGATTGCCGGATTGGCTCAGGATACCGAGCTTGCGGGCACGCACCTGCGCCCGCGCGCCTTCTGGACGATGGGACAAGCGCTCACCGCAAATGGACACCCAACCCCCGTCGGGCTCGTCGATACCCGTCAGGCAGTTCAGCAAGGTCGATTTTCCACTGCCGCTGGGTCCGACGATAGCCACCATCTCCCCAGCGTCGACCTGGAGTGATACCCCGCGCAACGCCAGCGTTTCATCTTCGGCGGCGTGGAAAAAGCGATAGAGATCGTGCGCTTCGATGACCGGACCGGTCACGCTGTCCACCGGAAACTCTCCGAAACGAGCCGTGAGACGTCGACGTTGTCGCTTCCGGCCGGAGCGGCCAGCGAGATCGATGCCAACCGGCCGTTGGATACCAGTTCGTAGCGATCGACCTCGAGCCGGTGTTGCTTGCCGGTCACGGCATCCGGTTCGGAATTGGTTCGATAGCGGATCAAAATGGCATCACCGGTGGGCAAGGTGACTGCCTGAACATCGACCAGCTCGAACGCCGAAATCTGGGCGGCCAGCTTGGGAATTTGAGTCGCTTTGACCGTGTCCACCGTTAGGGGTCCGCTCCAGCAGCCGAGCTCCACCGAGAAGACATGCAATTTGTCGGCGAACTGAACATTCGGTCCGGTTTCGGTGCGTTCCCATCCCTCGGGCATCGAGATGGAATATCCACCGGCGGTCGAGGTATAGGATACGAAGGCCTGATTGTCGGGAATGTCTCCCGGCGGATTGACCTCCTGCTCGGCGGCCGCCTGAGTGGGGATCGCGGCGGCGGCATTGTCCGCTGCCGGCGTGCCTGCGGCCGCGACCGGTGAGGCATCGCACGTGGCGGTTTGCGCTGCGGCAACCGGCGAGCGTGATGTGCCGGACAAACCGGCGGACACGATGAGCGCCGCCAGGCCCATACTGGCGGCGGTCGCTCGGATTGAATACTTCGAAATCATGTGGGTTCATCTCCAGTGAAACAATCGGGTTTTGAACTGAGGAACGTGGTGCCGTCCCCTGAAGGGGC
>JAEZAR010000304.1 GCA_023430425.1 Actinomycetes bacterium
CCGAGGGGGACCAGCACCGCGACGGAGACGGCCACGAGGACCCTGACCCGACCCGCGGCGCGGCTGCAGGCGGCGGTGGGCGACGTCGTCCTGGCCGCTCAGGCGGGTGACGCCGCCGCCGCGCTCGCCGAGCTCGGCCAGGTGCGTGCGGAGCTCGAGCGCGCGGCCGATGCGGAGGAGCTCTCCTTCGAGCGCTACCGGCGGATCGAGGAGGCGCTGTCGGCGACCGAGGCCGAGCTCACGGCCGCCCTCGACGACACCGACGGCACCGTCGCCACCGACGGCACCGACGCCGCCGACGGCGGGGAGGGCGACGGCGGCTCCGACGCACCGGCGGACGGGGGAGGCGGGGACGGGACGTCCGGCCCCGCTGACCGGGGCAACGGCGTCGGGCCCGAGGGGAACCGAGGGCGCGGGAACGGGTAGGCGCGCAGCGCGGGCGCGGCACCGACGGCGGCCCGGGGAGCCGCCGGCGCGCCGGGTCGTCACCAGCCGCGCGTCCACCACTCGGCGAGATGGGGCCGCTCCGCACCGAGGGTCGTCGGTCGCCCGTGGCCGGGATGCACGACGGTGTCGTCGGGGAGGACGAACACCCGCTCGGCGAGGTCCGTCATGAGCCGGGTGAAGTCGTCGGTGGACGTCGTCCGGCCGGGTCCGCCCGGGAACAGGCTGTCGCCCGTGAACAGGTGGGTGCGTCCGGGGACCGCACCGGGAGCCCGGGCGGTCGCCGGCTCGGCGTAGGCGAGGGCCACGCCGCCCGGCGTGTGCCCGGCCAGGGCGATGACGTCCAGTCGCGCGTCCCCGACGCGGACGACGTCCCCGTGGTGGAGGCGCACGTCCGTGCCCACCGGGACCGCGTCGGCGTCGGCGGCGCCGCAGGCGTGGCGAGCGCCGGTGACGGCGAGCAGCGAGGCGAGCCCACCGTGGTGGTCGGCGTGGCGGTGCGTCGTGACGACGACGTCGAGCCGGCCGCCCGGGGAGCCGGCGTGCACGAGCGCGAGCAGGCGGTCCGGCTCGGCAGCGGCGTCCACGAGCAGCTGCGCGCCGGTGACCAGGCACGTCACGAGGTAGGCGTTGTTGTCGGCCGGGCCGACGGCGAGGCCGCGCAGCGCGACCTGGTCCAGCTCCGCGACCCACATGCCGGTGAGGTGTCCGTCCACCGGCCCATCATCGGGCGGGGGGCGTCGGTGCGCGCCCCGGCCGTCCGGGGCCGGCTTCGAACGCCTGTATGATGTCGGCGTGCCTGCCTACCATGTCGGCGTGGACGACCGACTGCGCATCCGCGGCGCGCGTGAGCACAACCTGCGCAACGTCGACCTCGACCTCCCGCGCGACAGCCTCGTCGTCTTCACCGGCCTGTCCGGGTCGGGGAAGTCGTCGCTGGCGTTCGACACCATCTTCGCCGAGGGCCAGCGACGCTACGTCGAGAGCCTGTCCTCCTACGCGCGGCAGTTCCTCGGGCAGATGGACAAGCCGGACGTGGACTTCATCGAGGGCCTGTCCCCGGCGGTCTCCATCGACCAGAAGTCGACCAGCCGCAACCCGCGCTCGACGGTCGGCACCATCACCGAGGTGTACGACTACCTGAGGCTGCTGTTCGCCCGGGCCGGCACCCAGCACTGCCCGGTGTGCGGCGAGCAGGTGAGCCGGCAGACGCCGCAGCAGATCGTCGACCGGCTCCTGGAGCTTCCCGAGGGGACCCGGTACCAGGTGCTCGCACCGGTCGTGCGCGGTCGCAAGGGCGAGTACGCCGACCTGTTCCGCGAGCTCCAGAGCAAGGGCTTCGCGCGGGCCCGGGTGGACGGCGAGGTCGTCGCGCTCACCGAGGCCCCGGTGCTCGAGAAGAAGCTCAAGCACTCCATCGAGGTGGTGGTGGACCGGCTCGTGGCGCGTGACGGGGTGCAGCGGCGCCTCACCGACTCCGTGGAGACGGCGCTCGGCCTCGCGGGCGGGCGGCTCGTCGTCGAGCTGGTCGACGCCGACCCGGACGACCCGAACCGCGAGCGGCGGTTCTCGGAGTTCCGGGCCTGCCCGAACGACCACGAGCTCACCCTCGACGAGATCGAGCCCCGCACCTTCTCGTTCAACGCGCCGTACGGGGCCTGCCCGGAGTGCACGGGAATCGGCAGCCGGCTCGAGGTCGACCCCGACCTCGTCGTCCCCGACGAGGAGGCCACGCTCGCGGGCGGTGCCGTCGCGCCGTGGGCCCAGACGTCGTCGGAGTACTTCCAGCGTGTCCTCGGGGCCCTCGCCGAGGAGCTCGGCTTCTCGATGGACGTCCCGTGGCGTGCCCTGCCCGAGCGCGCGAAGCAGGCGGTCCTGTACGGCCGCGACCACAAGGTGCACGTCCGCTACCGCAACCGGTGGGGCCGGGAGCGCCAGTACTCCACCGGCTTCGAGGGCGTCATCTCCTTCATCGAGCGGCGGCACGCGGAGACCGACTCCGACTGGTCCAAGGAGCGCTACGAGTCCTTCATGCGCGAGGTCCCGTGCCCCGTCTGCGGCGGGGCGCGACTCAAGCCGGAGGTGCTGGCCGTCAAGGTCGGCGGGCTCTCGATCGCGGAGCTGTGCGCGCGCTCGCTGCGCGAGGCCCGCGACGTCCTCGCGCACCTCGAGCTGGGCGAGCGCGAGCGCGTGATCGCCGCGCAGGTGCTCAAGGAGATCCAGGCGCGGCTCGGGTTCCTCCTCGACGTCGGCCTCGACTACCTGTCGCTCGACCGCGCCGCGGGGACCCTGTCGGGGGGCGAGGCGCAGCGGATCCGGCTGGCCACGCAGATCGGCTCGGGGCTGGTCGGGGTGCTCTACGTGCTCGACGAGCCCAGCATCGGGCTCCACCAGCGCGACAACCGTCGGCTCATCGAGACGCTCACCCGGCTGCGCGACCTGGGGAACACGCTCATCGTCGTCGAGCACGACGAGGACACGATCCGGACGGCCGACTGGATCGTGGACATCGGCCCCGGTGCGGGCGAGCACGGTGGGCGCGTCGTCCACTCCGGCGACCTGGCAGGCCTGCTCGCGTCACCGGAGTCGGTGACCGGTGCCTACCTGGCCGGACGCCGGGAGATCCCGTCACCGGTGCTCCGGCGGCCGGCGGACCTGTCGCGCACGCTCACCGTCGTCGGCGCGCGGGAGCACAACCTGACGAACGTCGACGTGGCGTTCCCGGTCGGCTGCCTGGTCGCGGTCACCGGGGTCTCCGGGTCGGGCAAGTCGTCGTTGGTCAACGGGATCCTGTACCCCGTCCTCGCGAACGAGCTCAACCGGGCCCGGCACGTGCCGGGGCACCACACCCGGGTCACCGGCCTGGACCACGTGGACAAGGTGGTGCACGTCGACCAGGGGCCGATCGGACGCACCCCGCGGTCCAACCCGGCGACGTACACGGGCGTCTGGGACCACATGCGCAAGCTCTTCGCCCAGACCACCGAGGCCAAGGTGCGGGGGTACACCCCCGGCCGGTTCTCGTTCAACGTCAAGGGCGGGCGCTGCGAGGCGTGCTCCGGTGACGGCACCATCCGGATCGAGATGAACTTCCTGCCCGACGTGTACGTGCCCTGCGAGGTGTGCCACGGTGCGCGGTACAACCGCGAGACGCTCGAGGTGCACTTCAAGGGCCGCACGGTGGCCGAGGTGCTCGACATGCCGATCGAGGAGGCCGCGGAGTTCTTCTCGGCCGTTCCTGCGGTCGCGCGCCACCTCAAGACGCTGGTCGACGTCGGGCTCGGGTACGTCCGCCTGGGACAGCCGGCGCCCACCCTGTCCGGCGGAGAGGCGCAGCGGGTCAAGCTCGCCAGCGAGCTGCAGAAGCGCTCCACCGGGCGCACGGTGTACGTCCTGGACGAGCCCACCACGGGCCTGCACTTCGAGGACATCCGGCGCCTGCTCGGCGTCCTGCAGTCGCTCGTCGACAAGGGCAACACCGTCATCGTGATCGAGCACAACCTGGACGTCATCAAGAACGCGGACTGGGTGATCGACCTCGGACCCGAGGGCGGCTCGGGCGGCGGTCGAGTGGTGGCGACCGGCACGCCCGAGGACGTCGCCCGGGTGCCGGGCAGCCACACGGGCCGGTTCCTCGCCGACGTGCTGGACGTGGTCGCCGAGCCGAGCCGGGCGAGCGCCTGACCCGGGTGCTGAGAGCCGGCACCGAGAGGCGGGCACCGAACGCGAACGACGCCAGGACGCCTGCGCACGGCGCCGGCGGTGGCGCATTCAGGCGAGGACCTCGCCGACGCTCGAGCGTTCGACGCGCAGGGGAGCCGGGTCGTGCCGCACGGCGAAGTTGACGGACCGGGCGATGAAGCAGTGCTCGCGGGCCCGGGAGTGCAGCACGGCCAGGTCCTCGTCGGTCACGGGGCGGCCGTCGGTCCGCTCGGGGTGGGCGAGGGTGACGCACGGCCGGAGCACCACCTCGGTGAACTGGCCGTGACCCGCTGCCTCGACACGCATCCGGCCCTGCGCCGTGTCGGTGTAGCCCGTCACGACGACCCCGTCCGCGGCCGCGAGGTGGAGGAACCAGAGCATGTGGCACTGCGCCAGGGCCGCGACGAGCAGCTCCTCGGGCGTGTAGCGCGAGGGGTCTCCGCGGAAGGTCGGGTCGGCCGAGCCGAGCAGCGGAGGCTTCCCCTCGAACGTGATCTCGTGGTCGCGCGCGTAGGACGTGTAGCCCGTGGTGCCCACGCCCCGTGCGCCCGTCCACCGCAGGCCCGCGGCGTAGGTGTGCAGGATGCCCATGCCTCACCGTACCCAGCCGGGTCGACCCAGCCGGGTCGACCCAGCCGGGGCGACCCGGCCGGGGTCGCCGGACGACGGGTCCGGTGGCGTGGGGGGAGGCGGCGCCGGGGGCCGGGCCGCGCGGGGTCCGGCCGGCGATGGCGTGGGCGCCGTCATCTAGCCTGGGGACGTGGCCGATCCCGCGACCTACCGCCCGGCGCCGGGGCAGGTCCCGGACTCGCCGGGCGTGTACCGGTTCCGCGACGAGCACGGTCGCGTCGTCTACGTCGGCAAGGCCAAGAGCCTGCGGTCCCGGCTCGCCTCGTACTTCCAGGACGTCGCCGCGCTGCACCCCCGCACCCAGCAGATGGTGCGCACGGCGGCGTCGGTCGAGTGGACGGTCGTGGGCACCGAGGTCGAGGCGCTCGCGCTCGAGTACTCGTGGATCAAGGAGTTCGACCCCCGGTTCAACGTCAAGTACCGCGACGACAAGTCGTACCCCTACCTGGCGGTGACGCTCGGTGACGAGTTCCCGCGCGTGCAGGTGATGCGCGGCGCCAAGAAGCCGGGCACGCGGTACTTCGGACCGTACGGCCACGCCTGGGCGATCCGCGAGACGGTCGACCTGCTCCTGCGCGTCTTCCCGGTCCGCACCTGCTCGGCCGGCGTGTTCAAGCGGGCCGCCCAGACCGGCCGGCCGTGCCTCCTCGGCTACATCGACAAGTGCTCGGCGCCGTGCGTCGGTCGCATCTCGCCCGAGGACCACCGGGCGCTGGCCGAGGACTTCTGCGACTTCATGGCGGGGGAGACCGGCAAGTACGTCCGGCGGCTCGAGCAGCAGATGCGCCAGGCCGCCGCCGGCCTGGAGTACGAGCTCGCCGCGCGCCTGCGGGACGACATCGGGGCGCTGCAGCGGGCCACCGAGAAGAACGCGGTGGTCCTGGCGGACGGCACGGACGCCGACGTGTTCGAGCTCGTCGGCGACGACCTCGAGGCGGCGGTGCAGGTCTTCCACGTGCGCGGCGGGCGGATCCGCGGGCAGCGTGGCTGGGTGGTGGAGAAGGTCGAGGACCTCACCGACGCCGAGCTCGTCGAGCAGCTGCTCCTCCAGGTGTACGGCGAGGGCACCGGCGCCCAGGTGCCGGCCGGAGCCGAGGGGCCGGCCGGAGCCGAGGGGCCGGCCGGAGCCACCGCGGGTGCCGCGGGCACGACGGCGCAC
>JAEZAR010000313.1 GCA_023430425.1 Actinomycetes bacterium
GCGTCAGGCCGCCGCGGGGGCGTGCTGCAGGACGACGCGGTTGCGCCACGGGTCGTCCATGGCGAGGCTGCGCCCGTCGTCGGCCACGTCGACGCCGCGGTCACGCAGGCGTGCGGCCGCGGCGTCCAGCTCGGTCCGCGAGGGGACGGTGATCGTCACCTCGCCCAGCCCGAGGGTCGACGCGCGGGGGCCCGCGCCCCGGCTGTTCCACACGTTGACGGCCAGGTGGTGGTGGTACCCGCCCGCGCTGACGAACAGCGCACCGGGGGCCTGCATCGTCACGGCGAACCCGAGCGCGTCCGAGTAGAACTCGCGGGCCAGCGGGATGTCGCCCACCTGGAGGTGCACGTGCCCGACCTGCGCGCCGGCGTCGTGCAGGCCGGCCACCGCCGCCTCGGTCAGGTGCCCCTCGAGGAAGCGCTCCGGGTCCAGGTACAGGCTGTCCATCTGCACCTGGCCGTCCACGACCTGCCACGCCTCGCGCGGCCGGTCCACGTACAGCTCGATGCCGTTGCCCTCGGGGTCGGTGAAGTAGAAGGCCTCGCTGACGAGGTGGTCGGCGCTGCCGACGAAGCGCGAGCGCGGGTGGCGGGCCGTGGAGAGCACGGCCGCCGCGAGCGCGGGCTCGTCGTCGAACAGGATCGCCGTGTGGAACAGGCCGGCCTGGTTGCGGGCGGGGGTCGGCAACCCGGGTGTGTGGTGCAGGACGACGACCGGCGTGCGACCCCTGCCGAGCACCTCGAACGCCTCGCCCTCGGCGAGCGGGACGAGGCCCACCGCCTCCCGGTAGTAGGCGGACATGCCCGCCAGGTCGCCGACGTGCAGCGTGACGGCGTCCATCGTGGTGGCGTCGGGCAGCAGGTCCTGGTGGTGCGCCGCCCGTCGGGCCGTGGGGGACGAGGTGCCCCCCACGGTGCCCGTGGACGTCGCCGCGCGCAGGTCGGTCACGGTGTGCTCCCCGGCTCAGGCCGCGACGCCGAAGCCACCGGTCCACGGCAGCTTCTCGCCCGCGGCGAGGGTGATCTGGAGGAAGCCGAGCGCCTCGAGCTCGCGGGCGCGGCGCAGGGACCCGGCGTCGATCGCCCGCAGGCCGCCGGCCTCGACGACCGAGGAGACCGCGGCCTTCGCGTCGGCGTCGTCGCCCGCCACGAGGACTGTCGTGGTCGGGCCCTCCTCGCCGCCGACCCGGCCCTGGGCGAGCGTCGCGGCGAAGGTGGTGTTGAACGCCTTGACCACCCGGGCGCCCGGGAGCTGCGCGGCGATCTGGGCCGCGGCCGAGGAGTCCGCGGGCACGGTCAGCGAGTCGAAGGTGGCGAAGTCGAGCGGGTTGGTGACGTCCACGACGACCTTGCCCGCGAGGTGGTCCCCGTGCGCGGCGAGCACCTCGCCGACGGCGGGGTAGGGGACGGCCAGGACGACGACGTCGCCCGCCGGCGCGCGGCCCGCGTCCTCGCGGCCCAGCAGCTCGGCGGTGTTGCCGCCGTCGGTGACGACCTTGGCGATGGCCTGGCCCATGCTGCCCTTGCCGATGATGCTGACGGTGCTCATCCGTGCCTCCTACGTGAGAGTTGGTTGAAGCGACAATCAACACTCTAGGTGCAGATAGTTGTAGTGTCAAGTAAATGCTAGGATCGACCGTATGAGCACCCGCTGGCTGGACGACGCCGAGCTCGACACCTGGATCCGCTTCGTCGCGGTGGTCGAGCTGCTGCCCGGGGTCCTCGACGGCCAGCTCCGTCGGGACTCGAACCTGTCGCACTTCGAGTACCTCGTCCTCGCGATGCTCTCGGAGGCCCCGGGCCGGACCCTGCGGATGACCGCGCTCGCCGCCCGCACCAACGCGACGCTGGCCCGGCTCTCGCACGTCGTCAGCCGGCTCGAGGCGCGTGGCCTCGTGGGACGCTCGCCGTGCGCCGAGGACGGCCGGGCGACCAACGCGACCCTCACCGACCAGGGCTGGGACGTCGTCGTCGCGGCCGCGCCCGGCCACGTGGAGAACGTCCGGCGGAACGTGCTCGACGCGCTCTCCGACGCGCAGGTGCGCGAGCTCGGGCAGATCGCCGGGGCTGTCCTCGCGCGGCTGGACCCGGAGGGGCGCATGACGCCCCGCACCGCCCGCGCCTGACGCCCCGCACCGCCCGCGCCTGACGCCCGCTCCGTCAGCCCTGGGCGAGGCGGTCCCAGGCCAGGGCCGCGAGCAGCGCGGCGCCGTGCGGCAGCGCCTCGTCCGCGAAGCGGGCCTGTGCCGAGTGGTTGTACGGCGCGCCGGCCGGCTCCAGGTCCACGGGCGTGGCGCCGAGGGTCACGTACGCCCCCGGGACCTCCTCGAGCACGTAGGAGAAGTCCTCGGCACCGGTGATCGGCACCGCCGCCTCCCGGTAGGCCAGCCCCAGCTCCCCGGTGACCCGCGCGGCCCGGGCGACCTCGTCGGCGTCGTTGACGAGCGTGGGGTAACCCCGCACGTACTCCGCGGTCGCGGTCATGCCGTGCGCGGCCGCGATGTGCTCGACCGCCCGCACGAGGAGGTCGGGCACGGCCGCCCACGCCTCGCGCGAGAACGTCCGGACGGTGGCGGCGAGCTCGGCGGTCGCCGGGATGACGTTGTCGACGGTGCCGGCGGCGATGCGCCCCACGGTCACCACCACCGGGTCCATGGCGTCCCACTGCCGGGTGACGACCGTCTGCAGCGCGAGAGTGATCTCCGCCGCCACGGGAACCGGGTCGGCGGCCAGGTGCGGCATCGACCCGTGCCCGCCCCGCCCGTGCACCGTGACGAACAGCTGGTCCGACGCCGCGTAGTACGTCCCCGGCCGGGCGGTGACGACGCCGACCGGCAGCTCCGCCGACACCACGTGGACGCCGTACGCCCCGACGACGCGCTCGCCCGCCGCGTCCAGCACGCCCTCGGCGATCATCAGCCGCGCGCCGTGGAAGCCCTCCTCGCCGGGCTGGAACATCAGCACGACGGAGCCGGGGAGCTCGGCGCGCCGCTCGGCGAGCAGGCGGGCCGCGCCCACGAGCCCCGCGACGTGCAGGTCGTGCCCGCAGGCGTGCATCGCACCGGCACGCTCGCTCGCGAAGGCCTCGCCGCTCTCCTCGCCCACCGGCAGGCCGTCCATGTCGCCCCGCAGGAGCACCGCCGGCCCGGGCCGCCCACCCCGCAGCACCGCCGTGACCGAGGTGAGGTCGCGGCCGGTCGTGACCTCCAGGCCCAGCGGCGCCAGGGCGCCCAGCACGAGCGACTGCGTGGCCGGCAGGTCGAGCCCGATCTCGGGGACCCGGTGCAGGTCCTGCCGCAGCCTGGCGAGGTCGGGTGCGATCGTGCGGGCGGCGCGGGCGAGGTCGGCGGGCGTGGGCGTCATGCGCCCATCCTTCCCGATGGGCACCCCGAGCCCGCCCGGCACCGCGCGGCCCCCCGGCTCCGCCG
>JAEZAR010000334.1 GCA_023430425.1 Actinomycetes bacterium
GCACCGGACCGGAGCCGCCCGGGGGCGACCGGCCCGGGCCGGGCGGCCGGGCTCAGCGGGCGAAGGCCTCCTCGACGAGCGCGGTCTGCTCGGCGAGGTGCGTCTTGCTCGACCCCGTCGCGGGCGAGGCGGCGGCGGGCCGGGAGACCCGGCGCAGCGGTCGGCCGAGGCGGTCGCCGAGCGAGGTGGCGAGGAACGTCCACGCGCCCTGGTTGGCCGGCTCCTCCTGCACCCAGACCAGCTCGGCCTCCCCGTGCGGCCCGATGGCGTCGCGCAGCCCGTCGACGTCGATCGGGTGCAGCTGCTCGAGACGGACGATCGCCGTCCGGGAGTCCCCGGTGCGCACGCGGTGGGCCAGCAGGTCGTAGTAGACCTTGCCGGCGCACAGGAGCACGCGGTCCACCGGTGCGTCGGCGGGCAGGTGCTCGTCGGGGATCACGGGCCGGAAGGACCCGACAGTGAGCTCCTCCACCGGCGACGTGGCCGCCTTGAGGCGGAGCAGCGACTTGGGCGTGGCGACGACGAGCGGCCGCCTCGGGCGCGCGTAGGCCTGCCGGCGCAGCAGGTGGAAGTACGACGCCGGGCTGCTCGGGACGGCGACAGTCATGTTGTCCTCGGCGCACATCTGCAGGTAGCGCTCGATCCGTGCGGAGGAGTGGTCGGGCCCCTGTCCCTCGTACCCGTGCGGGAGCAGCAGGACGACGGACGACCGCTGGGCCCACTTCTGCTCCGCGGACGAGACGAACTCGTCCACGATCGTCTGGGCGCCGTTGGCGAAGTCTCCGAACTGGGCCTCCCAGAGCACGAGCGCGTCCGGCCGCTCGACGGAGTAGCCGTACTCGAAGCCCATGGCCGCGAACTCGGAGAGGGAGGAGTCGTAGACCCAGAACTTTGCCTGGTCGCTCGACAGGTACGCCAGCGGCGTCCACTCGGCGCCGGTCGCGCGGTCGTGCAGCACGGCGTGCCGCTGCACGAAGGTGCCCCGGCGGGAGTCCTGACCCGCCAGCCGCACGGGCGTGCCCTCGAGGAGCAGGGAGCCGAAGGCGAGGATCTCGGCGAACCCCCAGTCGACGGGTCCGACGCGCGACATCTCCTCGCGCCTGGCCAGCAGCGGCTCGAGCTTGGGGTGCACGGCGAACCCCTCGGGGGGACGCACGTGCGCGCGGCCCACCCGGTGCAGCACCTCGGCCTCCACCGCGGTCCGCCAGCCGACCATCGTGCCCGCGTCCTCCAGCTGGGACTCGGGCTTCTCCAGTCCCGCCACCGGCTCGCCGGACACGGGCGGCTGGTAGGACGCCTTCGCGTCGGCGAACACGCGCTCGAGCTGTGCCTGGTAGTCCTGCAGCGCCGACGACGCCTCCTCGACGGAGATGTCGCCGCGGCTCACGAGGGCCTCGGTGTAGAGCTTGCGGACGCTGCGCTTGGACTCGATGAGGTTGTACATCAGCGGCTGGGTCATCGAGGGGTCGTCGCCCTCGTTGTGGCCGCGGCGCCGGTAGCAGACCATGTCGATGATGACGTCGCGGTCGAACTGCTCGCGGAACTCGAACGCCAGCTCGGCGACCCGGACGCACGCCTCGGGGTCGTCCCCGTTGACGTGGAAGATCGGGACCTGCAGGCCCTTGGCCACGTCCGTGCAGTAGTGGGTCGATCGGGACGAGGTGGGACCGGTGGTGAAGCCGACCTGGTTGTTGACGATGACGTGCACCGTCCCGCCCGTGCGGTAGCCGCGCAGCTGGGACAGGTTCAGCGTCTCGACGACGACCCCCTGGCCGGCGAACGCGGCGTCGCCGTGGATGAGGACCGGCAGGACGGAGAAGCCGTCGCCCCCGAGGTCGATCCGGTCCTGCTTGGCCCGGACGATGCCCTCCAGCACGGGGTCGACCGCCTCGAGGTGGGACGGGTTGGCCGCGAGGTAGACCTTGGTCCGCGCGCCCGACTCGGCGGCGAAGACGCCCTCGGTGCCGAGGTGGTACTTGACGTCACCGGAGCCCTGGACGCTGCGGGGGTCCTGGTTCCCCTCGAACTCCGCGAAGACCTGCGCGTAGCTCTTGCCGGCGAGGTTGGTCAGGACGTTGAGGCGCCCCCGGTGCGACATGCCGATGCACACCTCGTCGAGGCCGTTCTCCGCGGCGCGCGACAGGACGGCGTCGAGGATCGGGATGAGGGACTCCCCGCCCTCGAGCGAGAAGCGCTTCTGCCCGACGAACTTGGTCTGCAGGAACGTCTCGAACGCCTCCGCCGCGTTGAGCCGGCGCAGGATCCGCAGCTGGTCCTCGCGCGGGGTCCGTGCGTACCCGGACTCGAGCCGCTCCTGCAGCCATCGCCGCTGCCGCGGGTCCTGCAGGTGCATGTACTCCACGCCCACGGTGCGGCAGTAGGAGTCGCGCAGCAGGCCGAGGATCTCGCGCAGCGTCGCCCGGGGCTTGCCGGTGAAGCCGGCCGTGGGGAACTCCCGGTCGAGGTCCCACAGCGTCAGGCCGTGGTTCTGGATGTCGAGGTCCGGGTGCTTGCGCTGGCGGTACGCGAGCGGGTCGACCTCGGCCATGAGGTGGCCACGGGAGCGGTAGGCGTGGATGAGCTCGGCGATGCGCGCCGGCTTCGCGAGCTCGGTGTCGCGGTCCACCGTGTTGTCCCGCACCCAGCGCACGGGCTCGTACGGCACCCGCATCGCGGTGAAGACGCGGTCGTAGAAGCCGCCCTCGCCGAGCAGCTTCGCGCCGACGATGCGCAGGAACTCGCCCGACTGGGCGCCCTGGATGATCCGGTGGTCGTAGGTCGACGTGAGCGTCAGCACCTTCGAGACGCCCATCCGGGCGAGCTGCTCCTCCGACGCACCCTGGAACTCCGCCGGGTAGTCCATCGCGCCGACGCCGACGATCGTGCCCTGGCCGGGCATGAGCCGCGGCACGGAGTGCACGGTGCCGATGGTCCCGGGGTTGGTGAGGCTGATCGTCGTGTCCGCGAAGTCCTCGACGGTGAGCTTGCCGGCGCGGGCCCGGCGGACGACGTCCTCGTAGGCGGCCACGAACTGGCCGAAGTCCAGCCCGTCCGCGTCCTTGATGTTCGGGACCAGGAGCTGGCGCGACCCGTCGGGCTTGGCGAGGTCGATGGCGAGGCCGAGGTTGACCCGGCCGTGGTGCACGACCGCCGGCTTGCCGTCCTGCTCGGTGAACCCGGCGTTCATGACGGGCATGTCGGCGAGGGCCTCGACCACGGCGTAGCCGATGAGGTGCGTGAACGACACCTTCCCGCCCCGGCCCCGCGCCAGGTGGTTGTTGACGACCGTCCGGTTGTCGACCATGAGCTTGGCCGGGACGGCCCGGACCGAGGTCGCGGTCGGGATCTCCAGGCTCGCGGTCATGTTGGTCACGACGCGCGCGGCCGGGCCGCGCAGGCGCTCGACGACCGGCTCCGGGGACGCCTCGGGCCACTCGACCCGGGACCTGTGCTGCTCGGCGTAGGGCGCGGTCGGCGGCTGCGCCGCGGCGACCGGGACCGCCCCCGTGGTGTCGGGCTCGCGCGGCGTCCGTGGCGTCGCCTGCGCGGGGGAGCGCTGGGC
>JAEZAR010000373.1 GCA_023430425.1 Actinomycetes bacterium
CGCCGATGCCGACCACGACGAGGTCGGCCGCGACGAGCGACCCGTCGGCCAGCCGGACGCCGCCCGCCCGCCCGTCGCGCCCGGCCTCCACACCCACCACCTCGACCCGGGTGCGCAGGTCCACGCCGTGCGCGCGGTGCAGGTCGGCGAACATCGTCGCCATCTCCGGCCCCAGGACGCGGCCGAGCGGGAGGTCGCCGGCCTCGAGGACCGTGACGTCGAGGTCGGCGGCGCGCGCGGCGGCGGCCACCTCCAGCCCGATCCAGCCACCGCCGACGACGGCGAGCGAGCGGCGCGTACGGAACGCGTCGACGAGCGCCTGGGCGTCCTCCATGCGGCGCAGGTACGCCACGCCCGGCAGGTCGGCGCCCGGCACGGTGAGCGGTCGGGGGCGGGCGCCCGTCGCGAGGACGAGGTGCTCGTACGGCACGCGGGCGCCGTCGTCGAGCACCGCCGCCCGGGCCGCCCGGTCGACGGCGGTGACGAACGTGCCGGTGCGCAGGTCGACGTCGTGCTCCGGGTACCACTCCGCGGGGTGCACGTACGCGGCGTCGGGCCCCTCGGTCCCGAGCAGCACGCCCTTGGAGAGCACGGGCCGCTCGTAGGGCCGGTGCGGCTCCGCCGCGAGGATCGTCACCGGGCCGTCGAACCCCTCCTCGCGCAGCGTCTGCGCGACGGTCGCCCCGGCCAGCCCGCCGCCGACGACGACGACGCCCGCCCCGCCGCTCACCGGAGCACCTCCTCGTCGCGCCGGGCCAGCGCGAGCAGCTCCGCGCGGGCGTCGGGGCGCGCGAGGTCGCCGAGGAACGCGGCCGTGACGGTGGTCGACGCGGGCGTCCGGACACCGCGCAGGCTCATGCACTGGTGGTGCGCCTCGACGACCACGCCGACGCCGCGGGGCGCCAGGGCGTCGTCCAGCCAGTCCGCGACCTGCTGCGTGAGGCGCTCCTGGACCTGGGGCCGCCGTGCGTGCAGCTCCACCACGCGGGCGAGCTTGGACAGCCCGAGGAGCCGGTCGCCGGGCCGGTAGGCGACGTGCGCCACGCCGGTGAACGGCAGGAGGTGGTGCTCGCAGACCGAGTGCACCGGCAGGTCGCGCGCGAGGACGAGCTCGCGGTAGCCGCCGTCGTTCGGGAACGTCGTCAGGTCGAAGGGACGCGGGGTGAGCATCTCCGACCACGCCGCGGCCATCCGGCGAGGGCTGGCTCCCATCCCGGGGGCGCCGAGGTCGACGCCGAGCGCGCCGAGGAACGCCCGGGCCGCGACCGTCGCCGCGTCGAGGTCCGGGGCGGTGGCGTCCGGGACCACCCGCAGGGGCGCCGCGGCGGGCAGGACGAGGGGATCGTCGCGGACGGCGTCGGGGGACATGGCGTCACCTTCTAAGTGAGAGAGAACTCGACGTTAGAACCGGACGGCGGTACCGTCAAGAGGTCGACCGGGAGGAGGCGACGGGTGGGCGACGAGGACTTCGCACGGCGCGTGAGCGGCGTCGGCGCGCTCGCGGACCCGGTCCGGCGCGCCCTCTACCGGGTGGTCGTGCGCGCCGAGGACCCGGTCAGCCGCGACCAGGTGGCGCAGCGGGCGGGCGTCGCGCGCCACGTCGCCCGGTTCCACCTGGACCGTCTCGTCGACGAGGGGCTCCTGGCCACGGAGTACCGGCGCCTGAGCGGGCGCAGCGGGCCCGGTGCCGGTCGCCCGGCGAAGCTCTACCGCCGCGCCGCCGACGAGGTGTCCGTCTCGCTGCCGGAGCGCCGTTACAGGCTCGCCGGTCGCCTGATGGCCACCGCGATCGAGGCGGCGTCGGACGCGGACGTGCCCGTGGCGCGCGCGCTCGCGGAGGCCGCGGCGGCGCACGGCCACCAGGTCGGGCGGGCTGCGACGGCGGGGCGCACCCCGGCGCCGGGGACCGACGCCGTCCTCGCCGCGCTGTGCGGGGCCCTCGAGCGCGAGGGGTACGAGCCGCGCGCCGTCGGCCGCGAGGTCGTCCTCGCCAACTGCCCGTTCCACGCTCTGGTCGAGGAGCACGCGGCGCTCGTGTGCCGGATGAACCTCGCGCTGCTCGAGGCCCTCGGCGCCGAGCTCGGTGGGTCCGGCGGCGTCGCCGCGCGGCTCGACCCCGCGCCGGGCCGGTGCTGCGTCGTGCTGGCGGTCGGCGCCGAGGACTGAGCCGCCCCGACGTCGCCCGCGACGACTTGGCACGCTGGACGCCATGGACCTGAGGATCTTCACCGAGCCGCAGCAGGGCGCCGACTACGACGACCTGCTGGCCGTCGCGCAGGCCACCGAGCGCCTGGGCTTCGACGCCTTCTTCCGCTCCGACCACTACCTCGCGATGAACGCCGAGGGCCTGCCCGGCCCGACCGACGCGTGGACGACGCTCGCGGGCCTCGCGCGGGAGACGAGCCGGATCCGCCTCGGCACGCTCGTGTCCTCGGCGACGTTCCGCCACCCCGGCGTGCTCGCGATCCAGGTGGCGCAGGTGGACGCCATGTCGGGGGGCCGGGTCGAGCTCGGCCTCGGTGCGGGCTGGTTCGCCGCCGAGCACGCCGCCTACGGCATCCCGTTCCCGCCGAAGAGGTTCGGGATCCTCACCGAGCAGCTCGAGGTCGTGACCGGCCTGTGGCGGACGCCGGTCGGCGAGCGCTTCGACCACGCGGGGGAGCACTACACGCTCGTCGACTCGCCCGCCCTGCCCAAGCCCGTCCAGCGGGCCGCGGTGCACGACGGCGCCCGGGTGCCCGGGGCGGCGTCCGTACCCGTGATCGTGGGCGGCAACGGTCCGCGGCGCACGCCGGCCCTCGCGGCCCGGTTCGCCACCGAGTTCAACGCCGCCTTCCCCGAGATCGCGGACCTGCCGGGCATCTACGCGCGCGTCCGGGCCGCGTGCGAGGCGATCGGGCGCCACGCCGACGACCTGGTCCGCTCCGTGGCGCTGGTGCTGTGCGTGGGGGCCGACGAGGCCGAGCTGACCCGGCGCGCGGCGGCGATCGGCCGGGAACCGGCCGAGCTGCGCGAGCACGGCGTCGCCGGGACCGTGAGCGAGGCCGTGGACCGGCTGGGGACGCTGGCGGAGATGGGGGTGCGGCGGGTCTACCTGCAGACGCTCGACCTGCACGACCTCGACCACCTCGAGCTCGTCGCGGCCGAGGTGGCACCTCAGCTGGGCTGAGGCGAGTCGTCCCGCAGCACCGCGACGAGCCCCGCGACGGCGAGGGCGAGGAGCGCCACGAGCAGCGCGTTGCGCAGCGCCAGGGCCGACGTCGTCGCGACGTCACCCGTCAGGAGCCCGGCGTAGCGCCAGGGGAAGACGAGCTGGGTGAGCCCCGCTGCGGCGAGCGCCACGACGGCGACGCGGTGGCGCCAGCGCCGGGCGGTGCGCCCGGGGCGCGCGAGCGCCACGGCGACGGGAGCGGCGACCCAGGCGAGGAACTGCGGCGAGCCGACCCGGTTGGCCACCACGAGGAGCGTCAGGAGCGCGAGGGCGCCGGGCAGCAGGGCCTCGACCGCGCGCCCCCGTACC
>JAEZAR010000163.1 GCA_023430425.1 Actinomycetes bacterium
GCCCGCGGCCGCGCCGACGCTCCGCCCCCCGCCCGAGCGCGCGGTCCCCCGCGCGAGCAGCAGCACGGCGACGGCGACGTAGGCGGCGACGGTGACGACCCCCGACTCGCCGGCGACGCGCTCGAGCGCGCCCGCGTCACCGCGGAGCGACTCGACGAGCCACATCATGGCGACGTTGTGGGCCGAGTGGGCGAGGACCGCCGGCCACACGCTCCCGCTCCGCAGGCGCAGCCACCCGGTGAGCACACCGAAGGCCGTCGCGGTCACGAGGAAGACCGGAAGGGTGACGAACCGGTTGCCCTCCCCGAGGTACAGACCGGTGAGCAGTGCGACGGGCACGTGCCACAGGCCGTGCAGGAGGCCGCTGAGCAGGAGCGCGCGCCGCTCCCCCAGCCCGACGAGGCGCGGCAGGAAGTACCCGCGCCATCCGACCTCCTCGGTCAGGCTCACCGTCAGGCTCGCGAACACGATGTTCAGCACGAAGACCGCCGGATAGAGCACCGGGTGGACGGCAGCGGCGTTCCCGGTCGGGTCCCACGCCGCGACGCCCATGAGGACGGCGGCGGTCCCGCCCACGAGGACGATGCCCGTCGGGACCAGGACGGCCGTCCGCCAGTGCCGCACCCCGGCGCGGTGGAGGCCAAGACCCACCCACCCGGACCGGCGCCACCCGTCCCGCGTGATCACCAGCATCATCGCCAGCACCGAGACGAGCGGGGTCAGCATCGCGGCTGCCGTTCCGGCGCCGACCAGCGCCAGGGCAGTGACCATGACCAGCGACAGGACATAGAAGGCTGCCGCGCTTCGGAGGGGGGACAGGTGGTCGAACACGGGAGCTCCTCGATGGGCCACATGAGCCGGCGACTCTCGTCGGCCGCCTCGACGATGTCCCGACGGCGCCCACGAGCACCTCGGCCGGGACGAGGTCGTGCTCCCCTGCGCGGGGACGAGCCGCCGTGCCTCGCCGTACGACCGAGGTCGTAGACCCGGTCGGCGGAGAGCGTCCGCACCGACCGCAGCCGCCGCGCGGGCGCGAGCTACGTCTCAGGATGTAGCCGGGTCGGCACCTGCGAGCGATCAGCGGGGAGGAGCCTGACCGTTAGCGTTCGGCCATGAGTGCTGTCGGGGTCTCGCGCGAGGACCTCCGCGAGGCCGCCGCGACGGCCGCTCCGACGCTCCTCGTCGTCCTCATGTCGGCGAGCAGCGTCGCGGCGCGCCCGGGGACGACCGGGCGGTGGATGCTCGCCGTCCTCCTCGCGCAGGCTCTCCCGCTGCTCGTGGTCCGGCGGGCCCCGCGAACCGTGCTGGTCTGGACCGCGACGGTGACCGCCGTGGCGGCTGCCGTCGGGCTGCCCGCGACGAACGGCCTGGTCGCCGAGGCGATCGCGGTGGCGTTCGTCGTCGCGCGCACCGGCGGGCCCGCGTCCGTGGCCGCCCCGGTCGCCGTCCTCGCGGCCAACATCGCCGGCTCGTGGGTCGGGCGCGTCGGCGACCTGCCGCGGCTGACGGTCGTGACCGGTACGACCCTCGCCCTCGGCTGGGTCGTCGGCGACGCCGTGAGACGCCGCGCGGACGTTCGTGCGGCGATGGAGGAGGAGCTGGTCCGTCGCGCGCGCCACCACCGGCTCCAGGCCGAGGTCGGCGCGCTGAGCGAACGCCTCACGATCGCCCGGGAGCTGCACGCGATGGTCGGTGAGGGGCTCGACGCCGTCGTCGTCCAGGCCGCCGCGGCCCGCACCCGTCTGGGCAGGCCCGAGGCGCTGCCGTTGATCGCCGCCATCGAGAGGGTCGCGCGCGGGGTCCTCGTCGAGCTCGACCGGTTCCTCTCGTTGCTGAGGCACGACGTCCCCGAGCGTGACCCCGACCGCACCTCGCCGGCGACCCCGAGGACGCTGCCAGGGAGCCGCGGGGCCGCGTGGCTGACGACCCGGGGCGCCGGTGTGGCGCTCGTCGCGCCGGCCGCAGCGGTCGGTGTCCTCGCCTACATCGACATCGCCGGTGTACCCCAGGGCCGCCCGGTCCCGGGCTGGTGGCCACTGGCGTTCAGCGTCGCCGTGGCCGTGACCCTGACCTTCCGCCGACGCCGGCCGGAGACGACGCTCGCCGCACTCGCGCTCCTGGTCGCCGGCCACCACGCTGTCGGGATCCAGGTCTACAACGGCGTGATCGCCATCCCGGTGGCGGTGTACGCGCTCGCTGTCCACCGCAGCCGTCGACGGGCCGCCTTCGGCGCGACGTCCGCCTGCCTGGCACCGATCGCGGCGACCGCGATCGGTGCCCCGGCGGCGACCTTCGAGCTGGGCTCGGTGCTGATCGTGCTGACCGCTGTCGCGCTCTACGTGGGCGACACGTCGCGCGTCGCCCACGAGCACAACTCGACCCTCCTGCGTCGCCTCGAGGACGTCGAGGCCGAAGGCACCCTCCGACGGCACGCCGTCGTGGTCGAGGAGCGCACGGCTGCCGCCCGGGACCTGCACGACTCCGTCGGTCATGCGCTGTCGCTCGTGATCATCCAGGCGGGGGCCGCACGGATGGGCGCCGGCTCCGGCACACCCGTCGCGCTGTCGCGCGCGGACAGCGCCCTCGCGGCGATCGAGGAGGCGGCCAGGACATCGCTGGCGGCCGTCGAGGCCGCCGTGCACGAGGGGGACGGCACCTACCCGGACCTCCACGAGGAGATGGACCTCGGCCGCCTGGTGACGGCGGTCCGCGCGACCGGCGCAACCGTCGAGCTCGACGCCGTCCCGACCGACGACCTACCTCGGACGTTGCGGGCGACGGTCTTCCGACTCGTGCAGGAGGCGCTCACGAATGTCGCCAAGCACGCACCGGGAGCAGCCGCCTCGGTCGTCGTCGACCGCTCCGACGACCAGGTGCGCGTCGTCGTGGCCAACACCAGGGGACGGGGACGGCCCCGGACGATGCCCTCCGGTGGACGCGGGCTCACCGGCATGCGCGAGCGCGTCGTGCTGTTCGGTGGCCGCCTCGACGTCGGACCGGATGCCGACGGCGGCTACCGCGTGGACGCCACCGTGCCCGTCCCCACGACAGCGGACGGCGCACGGGCGCCGCAGGGAGCAGGAGGCGTGTCATGACCATCCGTGTGCTCGTCGTCGACGACGACACCCTCATCCGGACGGGGTTGCGCCTGATCCTGAGCAGCCAGGAGGACCTGGAGGTCGTCGGCGAGGCCGGCGACGGTGAGGTGGCCATCCAGCAGGCGCGGGCCCTGCGTCCGGACGTCGTCCTGATGGACGTGCAGATGCCGCGCCTGGACGGGCTCAAGGCGACGGCGGCGATCACGGGCGCCCGGGACCAGGCGCCGCCTCGGGTGATCATCCTGACGACGTTCGAGCTCGACGAGTACGTGTTCCAGGCGCTGCGCTCCGGCGCCAGCGGGTTCGTCCTCAAGCGGACGCCCGCGGAGGACCTCATCGCCGCCGTGCGCACGGTCGCCGGCGGGGAGGCGCTGCTCGCCCCGTCGGTCACCCGGCGTCTCATCGAGGCGTTCACCTCTCGGCCCGCGCCGCAGCAGCCGGACGAGGAGCTCCTCGGCGACCTGACCGCGCGCGAGGTGGAGATCTGGCGGCACATCGCCCGCGGCATGAGCAACGCGGAGATCGCCCAGGAGCTGTTCCTGTCGACGCTGACGGTGAAGACCCACGTCACGAACCTCCTGGCCAAGCTCAACCTTCGGGACCGCACCCAGGCCGTCGTCCTGGCCTACGAGTCCGGCCTGATCACCCCGGGCGAGGCGGACGCCTCCGTCGCGGACTGACCCGCGGCGCCCCCCGGAGCGCACTCGCGGCACACCCGGGAGCGCACTCGCGGCACACCCGGGAGCGCACTCACGACGTACCCGGGAACGCACTCGCGGCGCACCGAGGGTGCGACCTGCGACGTAGCCGGGGCGCGTACGTCACCGTCACAGGGACCGCGCAGGAGCCGCCCGCCGGACGAGGCGCGCAACGGCCGGCACCGGAAGCCTCGAACCAGCGCCGACCGCCCCGGTCGGCCCGTTCGAGGAGAGCACATGTCCAGCACGTCCCGAACCCGAACCGCGGGCGGCATCGCCGGCCGAGCCGGTGGGTGGAGCGCTGCCCACCCATGGCGGGCGATCGTCCTGTGGTTCGCGTTCGTCGCAGCCGCGACCCTGGTCGGGTCCGCCGCCGGCATGCAGGAGCTGACCACCGCCGAGCAGCTCGTCGGCGAGTCGGCGGAGGCGCAGCGCCTGCTCGACGACGCCGGGTACGCGGTCCCGGCCGGCGAGTTCGTGCTGGTCCAGGACCCCGACGGCGCCAACACCGGCTCCGGGTTCGACACCGTCCTGGCCGACGTCGTCGCGGCCGTCGAGGGGACCGGGCGGGTCAGCGACGTCACCTCGCCGCTGCTTCCCGGCGGGGACGCGATGCGCAGCGGCGACGGCCACAGCGGCCTGGTCACCTTCACCATGACCGGCGACCGGTCGGATGCCGCCGAGCACATCGACGAGGTCGAGGCCGCCGTCGAGCGCGTCGCCGCCTCGCACCCTGCGTTCCTCGTCGAGCAGTTCGGCGACGCCTCCTCCTCGCGGGAGCTGCAGGACACCCTCGGCGAGGACTTCGAACGTGCCCACACCCTGTCCATCCCACTCTCCCTGGGCATCCTGCTCGCGACCTTCGGCGCCGTCGTCGCCGCCGTGCTTCCGGTCGCACTCGCCCTGACCGCCTTCGCCGCCGCCCTCGGTCTCATGGGCCTGACCAGCCAGGTCTGGGGCGTCGACGGCTCGTCCACCGTCGTGATGCTGCTCATCGGGCTGGCGGTCGGCGTCGACTACTCGCTCTTCTACTTGACGCGGGCGCGCGCCGAGCGGCGCCGGGGCCTCAGCACACGTGACGCCCTCGCGGTCGCCTCCGCGACGTCCGGGCGAGCCGTCCTCGTCTCCGGCATCACCGTCGTCCTCGCCGTCGCCGGCATGTTCCTCACCGGCATCGGCACGTTCGTCGGCATGGCCCAGGCCGCCGTCCTGGTGGTCGCCACCGCCGTCGTCGGCTCACTCACCGTCCTCCCGGCGACGATGGCCCTCCTCGGCGACCGCGTGGAGAGGCTGCGCATCCCGCTGCTGCACCGGCTGCGCCGTGACGACCGGGGCAGCCGACTGTGGTCGACGGTCATCGGCGCCTCGCTGCGCCGTCCCGCTCTCGCGGCAGTCGTGGCGGCCGGGGCCCTCGGGCTCATGGCGGTCCCGGCGCTGGACATGCGCACAGCCACCCCGGGGGCCGACGACCTGCCCTCGGACAACCCTGTCGTCCAGGCCTACGACCGTCTGCAGGAAGCCTTCCCGGGAGGCCCGGCGCCCGCCCGCGTCGTCATCGCCGGCGACGTCGCCTCGAGTGCCGTGACCACCGCCGTCGCGGAGCTGCACGCACGGGCGATCGCCTCGGGGGCCGCGCTGGAGCCGGTGAGCGTCGCCGTGCACGAGGCGGAACGCCTCGTGCTGGTCGACCTGCCGCTGCCAGGCGAGGGGGACCGCGACGTCGAGGAGGACGCCCTCAGGACGCTCCGCGAGGAGGTGGTACCGGCCACCGTCGGCGCCGTCCACGGTGTCGACGTCGCCGTGACCGGGGCCACCGCGTCGTCGATGGACTTCACGAGCGCCGTCACGAGTCGCGGCCCGTGGGTCGTCGCGTTCGTCCTGGTCCTGGCCTTCGCCCTGCTCCTCGCCTCGTTCCGCAGCGTCGTCGTCGCCGTGAAGGCGATCCTGCTCAACCTGCTGTCGGTGGCTGCCGCCTACGGCGTCATCGTCGCCGTCTTCCAGTGGGGCTGGGGCGAGTCCCTGCTGGGCTTCGAGTCCACCGGCGCCGTCGCCGCATGGCTGCCGCTGTTCCTGTTCGTCATCCTCTTCGGCCTGTCGATGGACTACCACGTGTTCATCCTCAGCAGGGTGCGCGAGCTCCGCGACGGCGGCGCCAGCACACCGACGGCCATCCGGCAGGGCATCACCTCCACTGCTGGGGTGGTCAGCAGCGCAGCGCTCATCATGGTCGCCGTCTTCGCGATCTTCGCGACCTTGTCCCAGGTGTCCATGAAGCAGCTCGGCGTCGGTCTGGCCGTGGCCGTCCTGCTGGACGCGACAGTGGTCCGCGGCGTCCTGCTCCCGGCGACGATGCGTCTGCTCGGTGAGGCGAACTGGTACCTGCCGAGCTGGCTGCGATGGCTGCCCGACATCGACCACGGCACCACCTCGACAGCCGCGCCGCGACCCGCTCCCGCCCGGGTGCCGGTGCCGGCCGGCGCCTGACCTCGGGACACGGGGTCGGTCACCACCGCCCCGCCCGGCCCCGCCCACACCCGCAGGCCCCGGTGCCGGTCTTCGCACCGGGGCCTGCGGCCCCCCGACCGCTTCCTCGAAGGACCCCGATGCCGACCCAGCGCCGCCACGGCCTGCCCACCCTGGTGCTCCCGGGAGACCCCGCCGCGTTCACCGACCACCTGCTCACCGGCCGCAAGACCGTCGTCGTCCGGCCCGTCGTCGCCCACCCCGGACCGCTCGAGCGGGCCGGCGACCGGGTCCTGCTCGTCGACGCCGCCGGCCGCTCGCTCGCCGTCGCCGACGTCGTCTCGGCGACGCTCACCGTCCTGTCCCAGGTCGATGCGCCGACCCGCTGCGCAGACGATCCCGACCACGTGGACGCGGGGCAGTGGTCCCGCGCCACGCTCGCCCGATGGCGCCGTGCCGGACTGCTGGGCGACGGCGACCTCCCCGAGCCCGGCACCTGGACGGACCCGGTCGTCTCGGTCGTCGGCATCCATGTCGTGGGCCTCGAGAACCCGGCCGCCGTCACCCGGAGAGCCCGACGATGAGCGCCGCGCGCTCCGTACCAGCGGCGTACCGGCGGCGAACGGTTCCCGTACACCTTGCGACGTACCGGACGGCGTGCATGCCGTCCCTGCGCGGTAGCCGACCACCACGTCGCGACGGAGGCGTCACCGATGGTGCCCGCAGCAGGCTCGGAGCAGCCGCAGGCACAGGGGTCCGCGGCCAGAGCGAGGAGGCGCTGAGGTGAGCCGAGCGGCAGGCGGAGACCTGGACCGGGAGCGGACGGCGATGCGGATCCCCGCGCGCGACACGCCGTACGCGCGCCCAGCCGGCGCGCGCCCGGTCCGCCACGTGGTGGCGTTCTTCGTCCTGACGTACCTGCTGACCTGGCTGGCCTGGGTCCCCGCGGGCCTGGCCGCGCGCGGAGTGCTGGAGCTGCACGTGCCCGGCCTGGTGCTGCTGGTCGTCGGCGGGCTCGGTCCACTCGTGGCCGCCGTGGCGGTGGCCACGTGGTCCCGTGGACGGGCCGGCGTCGCGGCGCTGTTCCGGCAGCTCGACCCTCGCCGGACAGCCAAGCGGTGGTACGCGGCGGCCCTCCTCCTCCTGCCGGTGAACCTCGCGCCCGCTGCGTGGGTCGCCCTCACCACAGCCGACGGCCCCAGCACGGGCGACATGACTCAGGCACTCGCCGTCCTGCCGTTCCAGGTCGTCTTCGTCGCCCTCGTCGGGGGTGGCCTGGACGAGGAGATGGGCTGGCGCGCCTTCGCGCTGCCCGCGCTGCTGGGGCGCCGGCACGTCCCGGTCCTGGTCAACGTCGGCCTCGGCGTCGCCTGGGCGCTCTGGCACCTGCCCTTGTGGCTCGACCCCGCGAGCGCCCACGCGGCGTACCCGGTCTGGTTGTACGTGCTGAAGACCGTCGGCCTCTCCGTCCTCATCGGGTGGATGTACGCCGGCTCCGGGGGCAGTCTGCTGGTCGCCGTCCTGGCGCACGCCGTCTCCAACAGCGCGGACGGCGCGCGCTATCAGCTGCTCGGCGAGCGCAGCGCCGACCTCGACGGCCAGCTCGTCCTGACGGCGGCGACACTCGCCGCCGCTGCGGCCGTCACCTACCTGACCCGCGGCCGGCTCGGCGCCGACCGCCTCCGCGCACCGGCTCCCGACCGTCCGTCCCGAGCCTGAGCCCGACCGAGGAGACGAGCATGGCGCCGGGAAGACGACCATCACCGCAGCCGCTCCCGTCGCGGGTCGCCGCCGCCTGCGCCGTGACATCGAGGCGTGAGCCGGCACATGCAGGCGCGCAGGTAGGCCCCGGCGTCCTCGACGCCGACAGGTGGACACCGGAGAACGAGGAGAGCCCATGACGCCCATGACGTCTTCGCCGCCGATCGCCCGCGAGTTCGTGCTCGGGCCGGTGGCGGACTGCCGCCTGGTCACGTTCCGGCTGGACAGTCCTGCCGCCGAGCCACCCCGGGCGGTGGTGTACATCACCCTGCGGGGCGAAGCGGAGGTGACGCCCGACGCACTGGACGCCTGGGCGAGCTGGTTGACCGAGCGCGCCGCCGAGCTGCGTGCGTCCGACGTGGGCACGACACGCGCACAGCCCCGGGCTCCTGCGGCCGCGGCCGGTCCGGGGTGAGGGCGGGCCGAGCGGACGATGCCGTGTCGACCGGCCGACGACAGCGGGGCTGCGGCGGGGGCCTCTCGCACACGCAGCCGGCCGTGTTCCCACGCCGCGCCGGGTCACCGACGTGCGGGCCAGCGCCCGGGGGTCGCCTACTCCAGCCGGCACTCGACGCGCTCGGCCCAGGCGGGGGTCGGGGGCAGCACGTCCTCAGCGCGTCCCAGGAGCGCGATGACGACAGCCGCACCCGGGGGCGGCGTGGCGGGCCACGGGGTCTCGCCGTCGGTGAGCACGACGATCACCTCCGGACGCGGACGGGCCTCCGCGGCGACCGCGAGGCCCACCCGCAGGTCGGTGCCCCCGCCGCCCCCGAGCCGGACGTCGACCGCCCGGCGCACGGTGCTCACCGCCTGCACGGCCGCGTCGACGGCGTGGACGGTCACGGCCGTCCCGCCCAGAGCCCGCAGGACGCCGTCGACCTCGCCCAGCGCCCTCCCCAGGAGCGCGTCGTCGACCGATGCCGAGGTGTCCACGACGAGCGACACCCGCGGGACTGGCCGACGCTGGCCCGGCAAGACGATCCCCGGGCTCCGGTGCCGGGAGGGACGGGTGTACGTGTACTCCCCCCGACCCGCGGCGTACCCGACCGCGCGGCGAACCGCGCGCGCGAGGACCGGCTCCCAGGGGACGCGCGGTTCGAGCACCGAGCGTGCCCAGCGCCACGCCTCCCCCGGCTGTGTGCCGCGACGCCTGCGGTGCTCGCGGTACTCGATGGCGACCAGCCGCCGGATGTGCTGCGCGTCGACGACGGGTACCCCGGCGTGGGCGTCCACGTCGTCCGGGAGCTCGTGGGCGCGCCGGACGCCGTCGGCGCCGCTGCCGCACCCCTCGGACGGGGCGGGTCGGCCCGCCCCGGGGCGGTGGTCGTCGTCGGGCGCCGCGGGTGCGGGCAGGCGGGACAGGATCGCGTAGCCCTCCTCCGCGGACGCGCCGGGCGGCAGCCGCAGGTCGCGTGCGCAGGGCAAGCCCGCGGGGACCAGCAGGCTCGGCAGCAGGGTGGCGTGCACCGTGACGTCCGCCGCTGCGCGCCACTGCCCGGCCGTGTCGGCGCGGACCCCGAGGTCGCGGGCGCGGGTCGCGTGGTCGGCCAGCAGGTGCCAGACCAGGTGCGCCATCTCGCGGGCGACCTCGTGGACCGGGCACGCGACCAGCCAGTCGGGGTTCACGTAGAGCCGCCAGCGCTCGTCGACGGTGGCCGTGGGGACGTCAGGGCACGGGACCGCGACCAGGGCGTACAGCGCGTGCGCCAGGTAGGCCTGGCCGCGCGGGGCGTCGGCGCCCCCGGCCTCCGACGACGAGACGAGCCAGAGCTTGGCCGCGGCCAGCCGGTCCAGGTCCAGGTCCATCAGGCCGCTCCGGGGAGCAACCCGGCGAGGGAGAGCGCGGGGGCGAAGACGGCGATCTCGGGCGGGACCGGCGCACCCGCGGGGCGCACGCCGTCGCGCACGAGGGCCCGCACCACCGGCACGGCCGGGTCGACGCCGACGGCACCGGCCGCGGCGGAGCACAGGCGCACCGCCGCACCCCACCGCTCAGGGGTGGGCCGCCGCACGACCGCGCCCAGGACCGCCTGCAGGGTGACGTAGACCCGGTCGGGCCGCAGGCCCGTGAACTGCGCGGCTGCGACGTCGGCGAGGAGCACCTCGGGGTCGGGCAGGTCGAGGGCCGCCACCCACGTGAGGTACTCGTGCGCCGTCAGCTCCCCCACGCAGCCGGAGACCAGGAGGCGCCGCACCTCGGCCGGGGCGCCGACGGCGGCGGCGAGCGCGAGGAGGCGTGCCGCGTGGTCCCAGGTGCGCGGCGTCGGGAAGGCACGTCCCCGCCCGTCGGCCGACCGCGGGATCGCCGACAGCTGCGACTCGCGCGCGCGCAGGAAGCCGGCGACCCGGACGAGCTCCGCGGCCCGGGCGTCCTCGAGGTCGGGGACGGCGTCGTACACGGGCAGGGCCGGCCAGCGCCCGGTGACGAGGCACTCGCCGTAGACGTCCAGCGGGAGCGACCAGTCGAGGTGGACGAACCGGTTGGCCGTCGGGGCGGCGAGCTCCCAGCCGGCCGCCGCGACGTCGGCCGGGTTCGCCGCCGCCACGAAGGACACGGTCTCGGGCAGGGTGAGAGCCCCCACCTGGTAGTGCGTGAGCGGGCGGAGCGCGGCGGCCTGGAGCGCCGGGGACGCCGTGGAGAACTCGTCGAAGAAGGCGATGGCCGGGCCGTCGGCCGCCGCGAGGCGCCGGGCCCAGCCGGGCGGCGCCAGCTCCACGGTGCCCTGGCCGGTGACGACGGGCAGGCCGGCGAAGTCGCTCGGCTCGTAGTGGGACACGACGAGCGACTCCACGTGCCACCCGTGCGCCGAGGCCGACTCGACGACGGCCGTCTTGCCCTCGCCGGGGTTGCCCCACAGCAGCACGGGGATCCGCGCGCTGATGCAGATCCCCACGGCCTGCAGGACGTGCTCGTACTCCGTGCGGGTCCGGACGGTCACAGCTCCTCCATCGCGTCGACGAGCCCGGCCGCGGAGGCGATGCCCCGGCCGAGCGACTCCAGCACGCCGGCGCGGTCGCCGGCGAGGGCACTCATGACTCCGAGCTCGGTGCGCGAGGGCGGGCTGCCCAGCGCCGCGGCGTCGGTCTCCAGGCGGTCCAGCAG
>JAEZAR010000396.1 GCA_023430425.1 Actinomycetes bacterium
GCTCCACGGGGCGCCCCCGGCGGTTGCGCCCCACGACGGACCCCGGCCGCAGCTCGGACGGCGTCGCCGGGACGTAGGCCACGCCGAGGCCGAGCGGCTCGACGAGGCGCGTGCGCAGGAGCTCCGCGTACGTGGTGCCCGCGGCCGCAGCCAGGGCGTGGCCCAGGAGCTCCGTGCCGAGGTTGGAGTAGCGCGGCCGGGGAGCGCCGACGCGCACGTCGCGCGCCTGGTCGCACAGCTCGGCGAGCGTCTCGCGGTACGGGTTCGTCCCGTGCCGCCACAGCTCGAGCGTGCGCCGCCACGGCTGCATGCCCGACGGGAGGCGCGGCAGCCCCGACGTGTGCGTCGCGAGGTCCGCCAGCCGCACCCCGGCCACCGGCGCGTCGCCCAGGGGGAGGAGCGCACCGAGGGTCGTGGCCCCGGTGACCTCGCCGCGCTCGAGCGCGTCCGCGTACAGCAGCCCGGTGAGCCCCTTGGTGACGGAGCCGATCTCGACGTCCGCGTCCGCGTCCGCGCCGAGGACCGCCGTCCCCGAGCCCACCGGGGTCGCCACCGCGGCCACCGCCACCGGGTGGCGGGGGCCGAGGCGGCGGCGCACGTCGTCCGCCAGTGCCGGGTCGCCCGCAGCCGTCCGGTCTGCTGCCGTCATCGCCCCTCCTCCTGCGCCCGGCGCGTCCGGCGCCTCAGCGCGTCAGCACGTCCCATCCCAGGCGGACGACGAGCGCGCCCACGACCACCAGGAAGACCACGCGCACGAACCCGCTGCCGCGGGCGACCGCCATCCTCGCACCCAGGTACGCGCCGGCGATGTTCGCCACCCCCATGATCAGCCCGAGGCGCCACACCGGCGCCCCGGCGAGCCCGAACACGACGAGCGCGCCCAGGTTGGTGGCCGCGTTGACGATCTTGGCCTTCGCCGACGCCTCGAGGAAGGCGTACCCGAGCACCGCGACGAGCGCGATGACGAGGAAGCTGCCCGTGCCGGGGCCCACGAGCCCGTCGTAGAAACCGATGCCGAGGCCCAGGGCCGCGGCCGCGCCGTAGTGCCGGTGGCCCGACCACCGCAGGTCGGTGGCCAGCCCCGCCGCGGGCCGGGCCACCGTCCAGACGCCCACGCCGACGAGCGCCACCAGCACGACGGGCTCGATCACCTCGCCGGGGAGCGCGCTCGCGAGGGCCGCGCCACCTGCTGCGCCGAGGAGCGCCGAGAGCGCGGTCGGGGCGGCCGTGCGCAGGTCGGGCCGCACGCGCCGGTAGTACGTGGCGGCGCTGACGCTCGTCCCCATGATGCTGGCGAGCTTGTTCGTCGCCAGGGCCTGCACGGGCGCCATCCCGGGCACGAGCAGCAGCGCCGGGAGCTGGATCAGACCGCCGCCGCCGACGACCGCGTCCACCCAGCCGGCCGCGAACGCGGCGAGGACGAGGAGCAGGACCGTGGTGCCCGCGAGGTCGGAGAGGTCGCCGACCTCCATCACCGGAGGGCCACGCGCTACTCGCCGTGCAGCGCCTGGAACTCCGCCTCGGCCGCGACCTCGTCGTCGACGTCGAGGCGCAGGTGCGCCAGCACCGCCTGGAGGACCCGCAGCACCGACGACGCCCGCTCGCCCCAGTTGGCGAGGTAGGAGTACTGCCACCACCACAGGGCCTCGAGCTCCTGGCCGGCCTCGTGGTGCCGGTGGCCCTGCGCGAGCGCGGCGCCGATCGTCACCAGGTCGCTGGAGATGCTCGACCGGACGATCGACTGCCCCAGGACGGGGTCGTCGACCTCGTTGTACTCGTCGATGCCCGCGAAGAGGTTCTCGAGCGCCGCCCCGAGGGGGTCCATGTCGTCGTCGGGGCCGACGTCGGGCTCGAAGCGCTCGGCCGGGACCACGTCGACGACGGCACCCAGCCGCGCGCCCGCCGCGAGGACGTCGGACACGGCGAGCAGCAGCAACGGGATCGCCACCTCCGGGTTCGTCCCGGCGGCGACCTCCGTCACGGTGCTGAGGAACCGACGGACCTCCGTCGCCGTGGCGGTCGCGAGCTCGCGCAGGTCGTCGGGGAGCGGCTCGGGTGCCTCCGGCGGCGCGGCGGTGGCCTCGCCCGGCCCGGCGGGGACCTCGCCGCCGTCCGCGTGGATGCGTGGGATGTCAGGCACTGATCCGTCTCCGTCCCTCGAACGCCCGGCCGAGCGTGACCTCGTCGGCGTACTCGAGGTCGCCGCCGACCGGCAGGCCGGACGCGAGCCGCGTCACGGTGAGCCCCATCGGCACGAGCAGCCGCGCGAGGTAGGTCGCGGTCGCCTCGCCCTCGACGTTCGGGTCGGTGGCGAGGATGACCTCGGTGACCTCGCCGTCGGCGAGCCGCGACATGAGCTGGGCGATGCGCAGGTCGTCCGGACCGATGCCCGCGATCGGGTTGATGGCACCGCCGAGCACGTGGTACCGCCCGCGGAACTCGCGCGTGCGCTCGATGGCGACGACGTCCTTGGGCTCCTCGACCACGCAGATCACCGCCGTCGAGCGGCGCGAGTCGCGGCACACCTGGCACGTCTCGGCCTGCGCGACGTTCCCGCAGACCGCGCAGAAGCGCACCCGCGCCTTGACGTCGGTGATCACCTGGACGAGGCGGGCGACGTCCGCCGGGTCCTCGGCGAGGAGGTGGAAGGCGATGCGCTGGGCGCTCTTGGGACCGACGCCGGGCAGCCGCCCGAGCTCGTCGATCAGGTCCTGGACCGCGCCCTCGTACACCCCTTCAGCCTACGTGGTGGCGGTGCCCCCGACCGGCGCGACGCGACCGGCGCCGAACCCGCGCGACGCGGCGAGCGCCCCGGG
>JAEZAR010000426.1 GCA_023430425.1 Actinomycetes bacterium
GACGGGCACCGCGATCGTGGCCGCGCCGAGCGCGACGAGCAGCGCCGACCGCGAGACCGTCGTGGCCGACGGCCGGCGCCGCGCGGGAGCGGGGGCGGCGCTGCGACGGGTGCGCAGCTCGCGGCGAGAGGTCGCCGAGGACGGGGTCCGCGAACGGCCAGACTCCACAAGACCTCCGAGCGTGTCGTGCACTGCGTTCACCGCCCGTCGTCCCCGCAGCGGGCACGTGCGTGCCCAGGGACCCGTCGGACGAGGTGGTAACGGAACAGTAACGGGTGCGCAGCGGTCAACCAAGGGCCTCCGGTGCCGTTGACCGAGAGGCTGGTCACACGCACCTTGTTCACCGGTTGGCCGTCCGTTGTTCAGACCGCGTCAGGGCCGGCGGACCGGGTCGGCGCAGGTCAGCCCCGGTTGCGCTGCATCCGGTCGCGCACCTCGCCCACGAGCTCCTCGAGGATGTCCTCGAGGAAGACCACCCCGAGGACGGCCTCCGTCGCCCCGGCTCCGTCGGCGCCCCCGGGCACGTCTGCGCCGTCGGGCCCGCCGTCGCGCACGTCTGCGCCGTCGGGGGGGCGGCCGGCCGGCCCGACCACCCGGGCCAGGTGGGCGCCGCTGCGCTGCATCGCCGCGAGTGCCTCCTCGACCTCGTCGTCGGGCCGGACCTGCGCCAGCGGACGCACCCGCCAGCCGGGGACCGGGAGCCCGCGCTCGGCCGGTCCCGCGTAGAGGACGTCCTTGACGTGCAGGTAGCCGACGGGGGCCCCGGAGGCGTCCGTCACGGGGAACCGCGAGAAGCCGGTGCGCGCGACGGACCGCTCCACGTCCTCGACCGAGCAGCCTCGCGGCACCGACACCAGCCGGTCCACGGGCACCATGACGTCACCGGCCGTCCGGTCGCTGAACTCGATGGCGCCGGCCAGGAGGCCGTGCTCGTCGCGCAGGAGGCCCTCCTCCTGCGAGCGGACGACGATGGACTGCACCTCCTCGGCGGTGAACGCCGAGACCACCTCGTCCTTGGGCTCGACGCCGGCGAGGCGCAGCACGTGGTTCGCGAGCCAGTTGAGCGCCGAGATGAGGGGGCGGACGACCCGCGCGACCCACACGAGCGGCGGCGCGAACCACATCGCGGCCCGGTCCGGGCCGGCGACCGCGAGGTTCTTCGGGACCATCTCGCCCAGGACGACGTGCAGGTACACGACCACCGCGAGCGCCACGACCACGGCCACGGGGTGCACGGCCGCGGACGGCAGCCCCGCGGCCTCGAGCGGCCCTTCGAGCACGTAGGCCAGGGCCGGCTCGGCGACGACGCCGAGCGACACCGACGCCACGGTGATGCCGAGCTGTGCGCAGGCCAGCATGAGGGAGACGTGCTCCATGGCCCACAGCACCGTCCGGGCGCGCGCGGAACCCGCCTCGGCCAGCGGCTCGATGGCGGAACGCCGGGCGGAGACCACGGCGAACTCCGCCCCGACGAAGAACGCGTTCGCGGCGAGGAGCACCACGCCGAGGAGGATCGCCGTCCCGGTGCTCACGGCTCCTCCGGCCCCGGCGCGGTGACCCGCAGGCGGTCCACCCGCCGTCCGTCCATGGCCTCGACGCGGAGGGCGACCCCGGCCACCTCGACCTCGTCGCCCACGACGGGGATCCGGCCGAGGCGGGCCATCACGAGCCCCCCGAGGGTCTCGTAGGCCGGTTCCTCGGGGACCACGACCCCGGTCTGCTCCGTGAGCTCGTCCGGCCGCAGCAGCCCACCGACGCTCCACGTGCCCTGGCCGACCCGACGGGCGCCGACCTGGCGCGGGTCGTGCTCGTCGGCGACCTCCCCGACGAGCTCCTCGACGACGTCCTCCAGGGTGACGACGCCGGATGTGCCGCCGTACTCGTCGACGACGACCGCCATCTGCATGTTCTCGCGCAGCTCCACGAGCAGCGGCCCGAGCGGGACGGTCTCCGGCACGCGCGGCGCCTCGTCCATGAGGGCGGCGGCCGGGACCTCCCCGCGCCGCTCGTAGGGCACCGCGACGGCGCGGCGCAGGTGGACGAGGCCGACGACGTCGTCGTGGCTCTCGCCGATCACCGGGAAGCGCGAGTGGCCCGTCGCGTGGGCGCGGGCGATGACCTCCGCCGCCGTGTCCTCGCGCCGGACCACCTCCATGCGCGTCCGGTCGGTCATGACGTCCAGCGCGGTCAGGGTGCCCAGCTCGATCGAGTTCGCCAGCAGCGTCGCCGTCCCCGCGTCCAGGGTGCCCGCGGCCGCGGAGCGACGGACGAGCGCGAGCAGCTCCTGCGGCGACCGGCCGCCGGACAGCTCCTCGCGCGGCTCGACGCCCATCCGCCTCAGCAGGGCGTTGGCGCTGGCGTTGAGGAGCCGGATGACGGGCCCGAGGGCCGTGGTGAACCCGCGCTGGAGGGGGGCCACCGCGCGCGCGGTGGCGAGCGGCGCCGCCAGGGCGAAGTTCTTGGGCACCAGCTCGCCGAAGAGCATGGAGAAGCCGTTGACGAGCAGGAGCGCGAGCACCGTCGCCACGCCGGCGGCGGCGAGGCCGAGCACGCCGTCGAGGGGCTCGGCCAGGATCGTCGCCAGGGCCGCCTGGGCCGTGTAGCCGAGCAGGATCGTGGTCAGGGTGATGCCGACCTGTGCCCCGGACAGCTGCGTCGACAGCTCCCGCAGGGCGGCCCGCACGCTCGCCGCCCGCCGGTCGTGCCGCCGCGCGAGGTCCTGCTCGGCGACGCCGGGGTCGAGGGTGACCAGGGCGAACTCCGCGGCGACGAAGACCGCGGTGCCGGCCGTCAGCAGGACACCGAGCCCGACGAGCAACCACTCGGTCAGCACGGGGCCTCGCGTGCCACGGGTCCACCGGCGTGGGGCACCAGGCGCGCGGGGGCGCGCCGCGC
>JAEZAR010000081.1 GCA_023430425.1 Actinomycetes bacterium
GCGTCAGCCGCGCGACGCCGTCCGCGGCCAGCCGCTCGAGGCGCGCCAGCTGCCCGCCCGGGGCCGGGTCGTCCGCCCCGAGCGTCTCACCGGCGCACAGACTGCACGCCGTCAGCCGGGGCACGTCGGGCACGTCGGTCGACCCGGTCGGGCGGGCGGGCGCGGGAGGGCCGCCGTCGTCATGCACCCGCAGATGCTACGGGCCGCCCGACGGGCCTCCGTCCGCACTGGGCGGGTCCGGCGCAGGACCTTCAGCGGATCTTCATCGAGGTGGCGGTGGTTCCTTGACCGCGGCGGCGCAGGCTGGTCACGGCGCCGAACTGCGGCGCCGGCGGCGTCGCCGTCGACGGGTGAGGAGGCTGCCATGGGACCGTGGTGCGCGCAGATGGGGTTCGGCGGGTGGGTCGGCGCCGCAGCCTTCTGGCTCGCCGTCGTCGCCCTCGTCGTCTGGGGCCTCACGCGCCTGTTCCCGGTGCAGGGGCGCGGTGACGCGCGAGCCGTGCTCGACGCGCGTCTCGCCCGGGGCGAGATCGACCCGGAGACGTACCGGATGGTGCGCGAGGAGCTGGACGCCGACACGGCCGCCGGCCCGAGGCGACCGGACGCGCGGCTGCGGTGACGGGCCGGCGTCAGCGCGGGCGCGCGACCGGGACGGTCACCTCGAAGCGCGCTCCGGTGCCCGGGCCTCCGCTCTCGGCACGGATCGTCCCGCCGTGCGCCTCGACGAGCGCCTTGGCGATCGCCAGGCCGATGCCGGAGCCGCCGCTGGCGCGGTCGCGCGCGGTGTCGGCACGGTAGAACCGCTCGAAGACGTGAGGCAGGTGCTCGGCGGCGATGCCGCTGCCGGTGTCGGTGACCGAGAGCGTCACCGTGTCGTCCGTGTGCGTCGCCGCCAGCGTCACCCGTCCGCCGGGCGGTGTGTGCCGCAAGGCGTTCTCCACCAGGTTGGCGAGGACCTGGGCCATCCGGTCCACGTCGGCGAGCACGGCGGGCAGGTCCGGCGGCAGCTCGAGGCGCAGCCCGACGCCGGCGGTGTCGGCGTGCGCTGCGCCGGCGACGTGGGCCTGGCGCAGCAGGTCGCCCGGGTCCGCACTCACCAGCGTCAGGGTCAGCTCGCCGCTCTCGGCCCGCGTCACGGCCGCCAGGTCCTCTGCGAGACGGGTCAGACGCGCGCCTTGCGCGCGCAGCACGGCGATCGTCGCGGGACTGAGCTCGGTGACGCCGTCCTCCACGCTCTCCAGGTACGCCTCGAGCGTCGTGACCGGGGTCCGGAGCTCGTGCGCCACGTCCGCCAGCAGGCGGTGGCGCAGGCGCTCGCTGGCCTCCAGTCGGGCCGCCATCTGGTTGAAGGCCTCGACGAGCTCGACGAACTCCCACCCCAGGCCCGGGGTCGGCACTCGAGCGGCGAACGTGCCGCCGGCGACCTGCCGGGCCGCTGCGGTCAACGCCGACAACGAGGCCCCGATGCGCCGCGTGAGGACCGTGCTGACCGCGAGCGCGGCGAGCACCGCCGCGCCCAGCGCGATCGTGAGGGCGAGCCCGCTCGCGGTGCGGAACGCCGACTCGGCGTGCGCGAGCGCGTCCTCGCCCGTGCGCGCGCCGCGCACGAGCAGGTGGTCGTGGAAGATCGGCGGCCCGACGGCGCCGGCCACCAGCCATGCGGTCAGCCCGGCGGTCGCGAGCACCAGCGTGAGCGCTGCGAGCAGGCGGCGGCCCAGCCCGCCTCCCTCCCTCACTCGCCGGTGCCGATCCGGTAGCCGACGCCGCGGACGGTGCGGACGTAGCGCTGGCGGTCCGCCGTGTCCCCGAGCTTCTGCCGCAGGTGCAGCACGTGGACGTCGACGAGGTGCTCGTCTCCGACCCAGTTGCCGCCCCAGACGGCCTCGATGAGGGACGCCCGGCTCATCACCGCTCCTGGCCGGTGCGCGAGTGCGGCGAGCACGTCGAACTCGGTCCGCGTGAGCGGCACGAGGTCGCCGGCGACGCGGACCTCGCGGGCGGCGACGTCCACCGAGAGGTCGCCGAAGACCAGCGGGGGGTCCACGGCGGCCCCGTGCGTCGTCGTGGGCGTGCGAGGCCGGCGCAGCATCGCCCGGACGCGGGCGACCAGCTCGCGCGGGCTGAAGGGCTTGGTCACGTAGTCGTCGGCGCCGACGGACAGCCCCACGAGGGTGTCCACCTCGTCCGCCCGGGCCGTGAGCATCACGACGTAGCAGTCCGAGAACGTCCGGAGCCGTCGGCAGACCTCGATGCCGTCCATCCCGGGGAGCCCGAGGTCGAGGACGACGACGTCGGGGTCGAGCGTGCGCGCGTGGCGCAGCGCGGACTCTCCGTCCGACGCCGTCTCCACCTCGAAGCCTTCGCGGGCGAGATAGCTGGTCACGATGTCGGCGAGCGCGAGCTCGTCCTCGACGACGAGCGCACGCCTCGGGGCGGTCCCGGTGGTCACGTCGCCATTGTGCGGGACGGCGTCCCGCCGGCGTCGCCGGGGCTCGGCCCGCGGTGGCGACTTCATCGAACCTCCATCGAACCGCGACCGCGTGGCCGGGGCGGGTGGTCGACAGTGCTGACGTCATCACCTGCGAAGGAGTCCCCGTGACGATCGAGAACCCGCCGCCGACGGTCCACGTGACACTGGTCCACGCACCTGCCTGCCACTTCTGCGACGACGCCGCTGACGTCCTTCGCGAGCTGCGCGCCGAGTACGCCGTCGAGGCGACGGTGGTGGATGTCGAGTCGTCCGTGGGTGCGACCCTGGTGGCGGTGCACCGCCCGGCGATGAACCCGCTCGTGCTCGTCGACGGGGAGTTCTTCAGCTCGGGTCGCCTGCCGCGCAAGAAGCTGATCAGGCTCCTCGAGTCGCGCGGTGCCCGCCTGCCGGCGACGGTGGGCCGCTGACATGGGCTCGGAGCTCCTGACGACCGGCAGCATCCTGGCGGCGTTCTTCGCGGGCGGGGTGGCGCTCTTCGCGCCGTGCTGCATCGTGTTCCTGGCCCCGAGCTACCTCGCGGGTGCGGTGAAGAACAGCCGGTGGCGCCTGCTGCCGCTGACCTTCGTGTTCGCCGCGGGCCTGGGCCTGGTGCTGGTCCCGATCACGCTCGGCATGAGCCTGCTGTCGGGGGCGATCGCGAAGTACCACCAGCCGCTGTACTGGGCGGGTGGCCTGCTGATGTTCGCCCTGGCGGCGCTGGCGCTGTCCGGTCGCATGTGGTCGATGCCCTCGGTGCTCCGCGCCCCGGACACCACCCGCGGCGACACGGCGAGCTTCTTCGCCCTCGGGGTGTTCTCCGGGATCGCCTCCAGCTGCTGCGCCCCGGTCCTGGCGGGCGTCATGACGTTGTCCGTGCTGTCCGGCTCCCCGGTCGGCGGCTTCGCGCTCGGCGTCGCCTACGTCTTCGGCATGGTGTTCCCGCTGTTCGTCATGGCCCTCGTGTGGGACAAGGCGAAGCTGGGGGAGAAGCGGTTCCTGCGGGCGAAGCTCGTGCGGTTCCGCGTGGCCGGTCGCCTGGTCGTGACGAACACGGTCAACGTCGCGGTCGCCCTCGCGTTCGCCGTCATGGGCGGGTTCGTCATCGCCCTCGCCGGGTCGGAGGACATGACCGGCGGCACCGCCGCCCAGGCGTGGGCGAGCGAGCGGCTCACGGACGTCTTCGCCGGTGTCCAGGCGTTCCTCAGCCCCGTCCCGGAGTGGCTGCAGGGCCTGGGCATCCTCGCCCTCGCGGCCCTGTTCGTCTGGGCGACCCTGTCCGACCGGCGCCTGCCCTGGCGCCGCCCATCCGCCCTGGACGCGTCGGCCGACGGCGCGTCCCGGCGCGCGTCCGCCGACGACGCCCCGGCCTGCCACTCCACCGAGGCGAGCGTGCCGGCAGCCGTCGCCGCAGCCCCTGACCAGGAGGACTGATCGATGACATCCGGAACCGCCGTCCGGCGCCAGGCCGAGCGCCAGCAGCAGCTCGACCAGGTCCGAGCGGCCCAGGAGAGCGCCCAGCGCAAGCGTGCCCTGGCCGTCCGTGTCGCCTCGTTGACCGCGATGCTCGTCCTCGTCGGCCTCGTGGTCGCGGCGCTGCTGTCCGCCCGGCCCGAGACCAGCAGCGAGGCGGTGCCCGCCACCCCGTTCACGCTGCCGATGAGCGATGGCTCCACCGTCTCCCTGGGCGACTACGCCGGCAGCCCCGTGATCCTGTACTTCAACGAGGGCGCCGGGTGCGACTCCTGCCTGGTGCAGATGGCCGAGATCGAGAACGAGCCCGGGTTCGCCGAGGCAGGCATCGAGGTGCTGCCGATCGTCATGAACACCGCCGAGCAGATCAACCCCGACCGCGAACGCCTCGGCGTCGCAGCCCCGTTCGCGCTCGACGACGGCACCGTGTCCGAGGCCTACGGCACCCTCGGCAAGGGCATGCACGCCGGCCTCCCCGGCCACGGCTTCATCCTCATCGACGCCGACGGCACCCAGCGCTGGTACGGCAACTACCCCTCCATGTGGCTCGACCCGGCGGACCTGCTCGAGATCGCGCTCGACAAGCTCTGAGTCAGCGTGCCGGGCTGGGGCCCGCCGCCGCGTCGGCGGGTCGGCGTGACCCGGCGACGCCCTGGGGGTGCAGCCGGACGGCGACGAGCGCGACGTCGTCGCGCCGCTCGGGCGGCGCCAGCCGCGCGAGGAGCTCGTCGCACAGGGCCTGGAGCCCGAGGCGCGCGGGCGCCAGCTCGGCCAGCAGCTCGTGCAGCCGACGGATCCCCGCGCGCAGCGGTCGCTCCCGGGACTCGACGAGCCCGTCGGTGTACAGCACCACGGTGGAGCCGCGCTCCACCGTGATCTCGTTGGCCGTGCGACGCGTCCCGGGCAGCACGCCCAGCAGGAGGTCGTGCGTCGCTCCGGTCAGGTCCACCACGGACCCGTCCGGCCGCAGGACCACCGGCGGGGGGTGGCCGGCGTTGGACCACGTGATGCGGGTGGCGCCCGCGGCGCCCTCGGCGGGCGTCTGCTCGATCCGCGCCACGACGGCGGTCGCCTGCACGTCGAACCGCAGCGCCGCCAGGGCGCGGTCCACTTCCCCGAGGACCCCGGCGGGACCCGACCCGGTGGTCACGGCGATCCCGCGCAGGAGCGAGCGGAGCTGCCCCATCGTCGAGGCCGCGGCGAGGTCGTGGCCGGCGACGTCCCCGACGACGAGCACCGTCGCGCCGTCGGTCTGCAGGAACGCGTCGTACCAGTCGCCGCCCACCTGGGCGGCCTCCGCGGCGGGCTCGTAGCGGGCCACCACCTCGAGCTCGTCGGCCGACGGGGGGTCCGAGAGCATCGACCGCTGCAGCCCCTCGGCCAGCCGGCGTTGCTGGCGGTACAGACGGGCGTTGTCCAGGGCGAGCGCAGCCCGGTGCGCGATGTCCTCCACGTGCGCCACGTCGTCGTCAGCCAGCGCGGGGCGGTCCGGCCCGCCGAACAGCGTGAGGGCGCCGAGGGTCCGCCCCCGGGCCTGCAGCGGCACGGCTGCGCCCCACTCCGGGGCGAGGGCCTCCAGGAGGTCGCGGGCCTCGCCGGGGACGAGGACGGCACCGACGACGCGCGTGGCGTCGCGCGGCACGAGCACCGTCTCGCTGCGGGTGATCGAGCGCCGCAGGAAGGACTGCTCGCGGAGCGCCGCCAGCCGTCGGGCGGCGTACCGCTCGACCAGGTGCTGGCGGCGGGGATCGGCGTGTCGGGTGGCGATGTCGCGCAGCGCCCCCGTCGGGCTCCCGTCGTGCCCCTCCTCCAGGACGCTGACCACGCACCAGTCCGCGACGGTCGGCACGAGCAGGCGGGCGAGGCGGGCGACCGCCTCCTCGGGGTCGAGGGTCGCGGCGAGGTCGGCGCTGACGGCGGCCCCGAGCGACGCCCGCTCGGCGGCGCGCCGGGCCTCGGCCGCGGCGCGCTCGGCGGCGCCCTGCGCCTGCCGTCGCGCGGTCACGTCGAGGAAGTACACGGCCAGGCCGAACGGTCCCGGCCACGCGCGGACCTCGTACCAGCGGTCGAGCGGGGCCGGGTAGTGCGCCTCGAACGACACCTGCACGCCGGACCCCATCGCGCCGCGGTAGTGCCGCTCGAAGTCGGAGCCCGCGGCGGCCGGGAACAGGTCCCACAGGTCGCCGCCGATCATCTCCTCGCGCGTGCGCTCGAGGAGCCGCTCCGCCTCGGCGTTGACGTAGGTGAAGCGCCAGTCCGGGTCGACGGAGAAGAACGCCGTGGGGATCGCCTCGAGCACGCGGGCTGCGTGCTCCTCGGCGCCGTGGCGCGCGGTCCGGTCGAACACCGCCCCGAGGACGTGGGTGGGCGCGCCGTCGCTGCGGGTGAGCACCCGGCCGCGGGCGGCCACCCAGCGCGCCGTCCCGTCCGGGAGCACCACGCGGTACTCGAGGTCGAACGAGCCCCGGGACGCGACGGCGTCCTCCAGCGCCGCCAGCACCGCCGGCCGGTGCGCGGGGTCGAGCCGGCGCTCGAAGTCCTCGAACGTCCGCGTCCCGGGGTCGTCCCCGTACCCGAAGAGGCCGGCCGTCGTCGCGTCCCAGTGGAGCCGCCCGGTGCGCAGGTCCCACCTGTACAGGCCGATGGCGGCCGCACCCGTCGCGAGGTTGGCGAGCACGTCAGCCTGCGCCGGCCCGGGCGGGTCGTCGAGGCCGGGCGCCGGGTCCTCCTCGGCCATCTGAGCTCCTGCCGGCCGGTGTCGGAGCGGCCCTGGCCCAGTCTGCCAGCCGCGGCGTCGGGCGCCTCGACGGGCCGCGCCCGCCCGGGGGGATCGGGGAGGCCGGGGCCCGCCGGGCGGCGCGACGTCGCCGTCGCGACGGGTAGCGTCACCGCATGGCACATCTCCTCCACGTCTCCGTCCACGGCTCCGACGACGCGGTCGGCACGCAGGACGCCCCGTTGCGCACGATCGACCGGGCGGCGCAGCTCGCCCGGCCCGGGGACACCGTCCTGGTGCACGCCGGGACCTACCGCGAGTGGGTCCGCCCGCGGCGCGGTGGCCGCGGCGAGCACCGCCGCATCACCTACCAGGCCGCCCCCGGGGAGCACGTGCGCATCACGGGCGCCGAGCAGGTCACCGGCTGGGAGTCCGTGGGCGCAGGGGTGTGGCGGGTCGAGGTACCCAACTCGCTCTTCGGCGAGTTCAACCCGTTCGCGGTGGAGGTCGACGGCGACTGGATCGTGCGCCCCGGCCGCGACGAGCCCAAGAAGCACCTCGGCGCGGTCTACCTCGACGGCCGCCGCCTCCTCGAGGCGGCGAGCGCCGCCGACGTCGGCGACGCCCCGCGCCGCACCGAGATCGTCGACGACTGGACCGGCACCACCGTGCCCGTCGCGGACCCGGACTGGACGCAGCGCGTCTGGCACGCGGAGGTCGGCGGCGACGTCACGACGATCCACGCGAGCTTCGGCGACGCCGACCCGAACGCCGCCCTGACCGAGATCAACGTGCGTCCCACGGTGTTCTGGCCGCAGGACCATCACGTCGACTTCATCACGGTGCGCGGCTTCGAGCTGTGCCAGGCCGCGACGCAGTGGGCCCCGCCGACGGCGAACCAGCCCGGGCTGGTCGGGCCCAACTGGGCGCGCGGCTGGGTCATCGAGGACAACGACATCCACGACTCGCGGTGCTCGGGGGTCTCCCTCGGCAAGGAGGCGTCGACCGGCGACAACTGGGCCACCGAGCGCGGGGACAAGCCCGGGTACCAGTACCAGCTCGAGTCGGTGTTCGCCGCCCGGCAGATCGGCTGGGACCGCGAGCACATCGGCTCGCACGTCGTGCGCCGCAACCACATCCACCACTGCGGCCAGACCGGCGTGGTCGGGCACCTGGGCTGCGTGTTCTCGCGCATCGAGGACAACCACATCCACGACATCGCGCTCGACCGGGAGTTCTACGGCCACGAGATCGCCGGCATCAAGCTGCACGCGCCCATCGACGTGGTCATCGCGGGCAACCGGATCCACAGCTGCTCGCTGGGCGTCTGGCTGGACTGGCAGACGCAGGGCACGCGCATCACGCGCAACGTCCTGTGGCACAACAGCCGCGACCTGTTCATCGAGGTCAGCCACGGTCCGTACGTCGTGGACCACAACGTGCTGACGTCGCCCGTCTCCGTGGAGAACCACAGCCAGGGCGGCGCGTACGTGCGCAACCTGCTCGCCGGCACCGTCAACCTCAAGCAGATGCTGGACCGCGCGACGCCCTACCACCGGCCGCACTCCACGCAGGTCGCGGGGTACGCGCTCATCCTCAACGGCGACGACCGCTGGATCGGCAACGTCTTCACCGGCGGCGACCTGGACCGCGCGTACGCGGCCGACTCGTGGGGCCGGATCGGCTCGCAGACCGGCACAGCCGCCTACGACGGCTTCCCGACGTCGCTCGAGCAGTACCTCAACGAGATGGGGGACCGCTGGGACGGGGACCACAACCGGTTCGGCAGCCGCGTGCAGCCGTACCTGTCCCGGGGCAACGTCTTCGCGGGCGGGGCGCGCCCGGCGGACGGGGAGGTCGACCCCGTCGTGCTGGAGGGGACGGCCCGCGTCGAGGTCGTCACCCGCGGCGAGGAGGTCTGGCTCGAGGTCGACGTGCCGGGCGCGGACGCCGCGGTGCTGGACGAGGTCACGGACCTGCCGCCCGTGCGGTTCGTCGGGGCGGAGTTCGAGGACGCCGACGGCGGACCCGTGCGTCTCGACGTCGACCTGGTCGGGGACGCGCTCGACAGCGCGCGACCGGCGGGACCGCTGGCCGGCGGCCTGGACGGCGCACGGGTGCGGCTGCTCTGACGCCTGGGGCCGGGCCGGTCCCGGGCGTCTCGGCGCCCGGGCCGACCCTGGCCGGGCCACCGCCGGGGCTGCCACACTGCGCCCGGGGAGGCACCGATGACAGTCCTGGGGCGCGAGGCCGTCGTCATCATCCACGGGATCGGGGAGCAGGCCCCGCTGTCCACGGTCCGCGGCTTCGTCGGTCGACGCACGGCGACGTCGCGCGGCGAGGAGGCACGGGGCGGTGTCGCCGACGCCGGGGACGCGGTGTTCACCGAGCCCTCGCCCGTCGGGGCTCGCACCGACGACCTCACGTACGTGGTCGCGTGGAACCAGAGCGGGACGGCGGCCGACATCCTCGCCGCCCGGCCCGGCTGGCGGAAGCACGAGCGCGCGGCGGTCACCGAGTTCCACGAGTTCTACTGGGCGCCGCGGTACCGCGCGACGACCCTCGGGCACCTGACGGGCTGGCTGGTCCCGCTCCTGCTGCGGCCCTTGCGCACGTTCACGACCCCGCGCCTGCGGGGCCCCCACGGAGCCGTCCGGCTGCTGCCGCTCCTGCCCCTGGCGGCCGCGCTCGTCGTCGTCGGGGCCTACCGTGCGGACGTCGTCCCCGGGTGGGTCGCCGGGGTGGTCCTCGCGGTCGGCGTGCTGGCAGCCCTGCTCCTCGGCACCCTGCTCGGGCTCGTCGCGGCCGCGAAGGTCGTCGTCCTCGCCGTGGTGACCCTGGCCGCCGCGGCATCCATCGCGTGGGGGCTGGCGGGCGTCGCCCGGACCGTCGCCGCCGTCGGGGCCTCCGCCGGGGCCGTCGTCGTGGGCGGCTTCCTGGCGGCACGCATCACCCGGACCCTCGGGGACGCGGCCCGCTACCTCGCGGGCACCCACCCCGGCAACGTCGAGGAGAACGAGACCATCCGGCGTGCCGTGGTCGACCTGCTGACCCGGCTGCACGACGTCACCGACCCGGACACCGGTCGGAACCGGTACGACCGCATCGTCGTCGTGGGCCACAGCCTCGGCAGCGTCATCGCCTACGACGCGGTCCGGCTGCTGTGGGCCCAGCGCTCGCGGCAGCTCGTGCTGCCCGGCTCCGACGGGACGGCCGCCGCCGACGCCGTCCGCGCCGTCGAGGTCGCGGGGGAGGTCCTGCGGGCCGCGGCGAAGCCCGGGTCCGGGGCCGATCTCGCGGCGGCCCGGCAGGAGTACCTGCGGGCCCAGCGCGGTGCGCAGCTCGTCATGCGCGACCTCGACGCCGCGGGCGGCAGCCGACGCTGGATCGTCACGGACCTCGTCACCCTCGGCTCCCCGCTCACCTACGCCGACGCGTTCCTCGCGACGGACCCGGAGGACCTGGCCGAGCGGTTCGACGAGCGCAGCCTCGCCGCCGTGCCGCCCGTCGTGCAGACCGTCCGCCGCTCCGCCGGCCACCCGTACCGGCTGTGGGTGCCGCGGGCGGGGCGGGGCGCCGAGGAGGGGACCACCCGCTGGCACCACGCGGCCCCCTTCGCGTGCGTGACGTGGACCAACCTGTGGTTCGAGCACGACGTCGTCGGGGGAGCGGTCGGCCCGCACTTCGGGCCGGGCGTGCGGGACGTCTCGCTCGGCGGGTCGCGCTGGCTCGCGGCGATGGCGTTCGCCTACCCCCACTCGAGCTACTGGACGACGTCGAGCCGGTCCCTCGTCCGCGCGGGCAGTGAGCAGAGCCGCCGCGTCCTGCGGGAGATCCTCCGGCGCCGTCCGACGCTGCTGCTCACCGCCCGCAGCACTCCGGACGACGCGACGGTGCGGGCGCTGCGGGACCTCCTCGTGGGCGGCGAGGGCGGCGCGCCCGGTGGCGGCGCCGAGGCGGGTCCGCTCGACGTCGCGGTCCGGCTGTACGTCGGGGGCACCGACGCCGAGCGGCGGGGGGCGTACCTGCCGGTGGCCACCGCACCGCTGCCGGAGGCCTCGGCGCGTCGGCGGCTCCGAGCGCTGCTCGGGGAGGACAGCCGGGTGGCGCTCCTCGTCTCGGTGGACCTCCTCGGCGTCGCCGCACGGCCGCTGAGCGCGGGGACGTCGAGCGGCGCAGCGGGCGGTGACCCGAGCCCGGACGAGCTCCGGGAGCCCGACGAGCGCGAGCCGGGGGCGGACGGGCCGGACGACGAGGCGCCGGACATGCCCGACGGGTCGGAGGAGCTGGAGGCCGTCGGCGAGCCCGAGGAGCTGGAGACGGTGGGCGAGGGGGAGTAGCCGGAGCGCACGAGGGCCCCGCCGTGGCGGGGCCTGACCTGCGGTTCTGCTCTGTGCTCCCGCGACTGGACTCGAACCAGTAACCGTCCGATTAACAGTCGGATGCTCTGCCAATTGAGCTACGCGGGATCGCGCCCGGCAATGCTACCCGATGCGCGGCGGTGCACCCGTCGCCCCTGGGCGCCGGTCGGCGCCGCGGGCGGCCGGTGCGCCGGCGGGCCGTACCACGATGCGGGAGCGGCCCGGCCCACCGGCGCACCGCCATCATCGGGCGTCGCTGTCCGGATCTGAGGACCAACCGTCCTGGGCGCGGTGTGACGCGTACCACTGTGCCCCTGTCGTCCGGCCCCGGGGCGGGCGCAGACTGACCCCATGGGAGACGGGCGGGACCACGGCGACGTGGCGACGGAGGGTCACCTGGACCCGGTGGCGACCAACCCCGGGCACTACCGCGTGGTGCTCGAGAATGAGAGCGTGCGGGTGCTCGAGTACACCGACGAGCCGGGCACGGTGACGACACCGCACGACCACCCCGACTCGGTGATGGTGACGCTGACGGGGTTCCGGCGCCGGCTGGTGACGCCGAGCAGCAGTCGGGACGTGGAGCTCGTCGCCGGGCAGGCCCACTGGCTGCCGGCGCAGCGGCACCACGGGGAGAACACCGGCCAGACGCCGACGCACGTGCTCCTCGTCGAGCTCAAGCGTCCCGTCACGGGTGACAGCGACCCCAAGGATGGTGCGGGCGGCGGGGGAGCCGGTGCTGCCGGGGCCACCACGGAGGGGCCGGGCCCCCTGGGGCCCGCGTCCTGAGGCGCCCGGGGCCGGTCAGCGCAGCCCGGCCGCCTCGCGCACGCGCAGCTCCGCGGCGTCGACGGCCGCGGCGGTGGCCGGGTCGGACAGGTCCACCCCGCCCGGCCCGATCACCTGGGTGAACAGGTCACCGTCCGCGCCCCGGCGAAGCGCCACCTGCACGACGGCTCGGCCGGGGAGGGCGACCGTCTCGCGGTGGATGACGGAGGAGTCCACGCACTGGCGCAGGACGCCGGCGAACTGGCGGTCGGGCTCGGCGAGGCGCAGTGCGGCCGGCGGGCTGCCGTCGACCCAGTCCACGGTGACGGTCTCCGTCTCCGGGTCGAGGCGGGCGCCGCTCACCTCCGACCAGTCGCGGCGGCGCGGGTCGCCGTCCGTGGGGACGACGACGAGGCCCCGCGTCGTGGCGACGGCCCACCCGTCCGTGAGCCTGCCGTGGCCGAGGACGCGCTCGCCGCGCACGAGGGCGAGCCGGTGGCGGACGTCGTCGGGCAGCGCGGCGCGGCGGAGGATCGGCATGCCCTCAACCTAACGGCCCACCGCCCTGCCCCGGGCCGACGTCCGGCGGCCCTCAGCCGCGTGAGCGCGGCTGGGCG
>JAEZAR010000210.1 GCA_023430425.1 Actinomycetes bacterium
CGCTCACCCCGTCGGCTCCGCGGCGCCGGCCCCGTCACCGGTCCCGTCACCGGTCGCATCGCCGGTCGCGTCGCCGTCGGTGGCGTCCTGGTCGGCGGCCTCCGGCAGGGGCACCCGCACCAGCGGCGGGAGCACGACGCGCGGCGGGACGGGCGCGGTCGCGCCGTCCTCCGGGCCGTAGTGCCCCGTGGCGCCGCTCATCCGCTCCGCCAGGGCCAGGACCGCGCTCACCTGACCGACGAGCGTGTCGACGTGGGAGACGGTGCTGACCCTGGACGCCGTGCCCGCAGCCTCCCGGATCTGGTCCAGCAGCCCGCCGTCGACCGGGTCCGAGCCGGCCACGACCGTCCCGCGCGTGCGCGCGATGCCGGCGAGGGCGATCTCCCGCACCGACTCGATCCACAGGTCCAGCCGGTCCAGCTCCTCGGGCTCCGGGGTGGCGCTCGCATCGACGTCCTGCTCGAGCAGTCCGTCCGCCGGGCCGGCGACCACCACGATCCCGTCCGCCGGGAGCGTGACCTCGGCCGCGACCTCGACCAGCTCGCTGTCGACGAGCAGCTGCAGGACGACGCCGGCGTCCTCGGCGAGCGCGTCGGGGTCGGTGGGCACGGCCCTGGCGAGCGCCTGCACGAGCGCCTCGGCGAGGTCGACCGTCGCACCGGAGCCGGGCTCGGGCACGGGGTCCAGGTAGTCCACGAGGGTGCCCGCGAGGGTCTGGCGGAAGGTCGAACGGGTCGGGTCGGTCCACGCGTCCTGCACGCGCACCGTGGCGGTCACCGTCGCACCGGCCTCGACGAGGCGCGTGGCCACCTGCTCGACGGCGGCGTCGGCGGGGTCGCCGACCACCACGACCGCGACCCGGCGGTCCTGCATGGTGCCCTCGACGAGGTCGTCCGCCACAGCCGCCCAGGCGTCCTGGCTGCGGCCGAGCTCGGCGTTCACGCCGTCGAGCTCGACGCGCAGGTCGGCGGCCCGCTGGCGCAGCGTGTCGACCTCGCCGGTGAGCGTGTCGCCGATGCTCTCCTTCAGCGGGCCGGCCCCGAGCACGATCCCGACGGCCAGCGCGAGGAAGACGGAGATGAGGGAGACGAGGTGGTACCTGAAGTCGATCACGGGGTCCTCCTGAGCCGTGTCATGCGCCACCCCCGACGAGGCCCTGCACCGAGGCCCACACGGACTCCCACCAGGCGGCGAGGAGACCGAGCGTCGCCTGACCGGCCACCGTCGACGCCATCGCCGCGACGAGCGCGGCGAGGCCGGCGGCCACGAGGAAGACGAGCTGCCAGGAGGAGATGCGCTGCCGGTACAGCCGCGAGACGCCCTTGGCGTCGATGAGCTTGCCGCCCACGCGCAGGCGGGTGAGGAACGTGCTCGCCATCCCCGCCCGCCCCTTGTCGAGGAACTCCACGAGGGTCGCGTGCGTGCCGACCGCGACGATGAGCTCGGCCCCCTTGTCGTCCGCGAGCAGCATCGCGACGTCCTCACTCGTGCCGGTCGCCGGGAACACCACGTGCTCGACCCCCAGCTGCTCCACGCGCTCGACCCCCGGGGCGCGGCCGTCACGGTAGGCGTGCACCACCACCTCCGCCCCGCTCGTCAGCGCCCGGTCCGACACGGAGTCCATGTCGCCGACGATGAGGTCGGGCTTCCACCCGGCCTCGATGATCGCGTCGGCCCCGCCGTCGACCCCGACGAGGACCGGGCGGTACTCCTTGATGTAGGACCGCAGGATCTGCAGGTCCTCCTTGTAGTGGTAGCCGCGCACGACGATGAGGACGTGCCGGCCCTCGACCGACGTGCGGATCGGCGGCACCCCGACGCCGTCGAGCAGGAGGTCCCGCTCACGGCGCAGGTAGTCCATCGTGTTCGCCGCGAACGCCTCGAGCTGCACGGCGAGCCCGGTCCGGGCCTCGGACATCGCCGCGGCCACCGACGCCGCGTCCTGCCGTGCGCCCTCGGCGACGAGCCGGTCGCCGTCGAACACCTGGCCGTCGACGACCCGGAGCGTGCGGCCCTCGGGGACCGTGAGGACGTCGGGGCCCAGGTCGTCGAGCAGGGGGACACCGGCACCGACGAGGATGTCCGGCCCCAGGTTCGGGTACCGGCCCGACGTCGACCGGGCGGCGTTGAGCACGGCCGCGGGTCGGCACGCGACCAGGGCCTCGGCGGACACGCGGTCGATGTCCAGGTGGTCGATGACCGCGATGTCGCCCGGGCGCAGGCGCTTGGTCAGGTTCTTGGTCCTGGTGTCCACCCGGGCGGTGCCCGTGATGCCTGGTCCTGCGGGCGCGGCGCGGCTGCGCAGCGAGAGTCTCATCGGCCTCATCGTCCCACGACGGACCGCTCCAGGAGCTCAGCGGCGTGCTCGAGCGCGCGCGCCGAGTCCTCCTGGCCCGAGAGCATGCGGGCGAGCTCCGCGACCCGCTCAGGCCCCGTGACGGCCCGCACGTCGGCGGCCGTGACGAGCCCGCCCTCGTCGGACCTGGCGACGACGACGTGGCGGTCGGCGAACGCGGCCACCTGCGCCAGGTGGGTCACGACGAGGACCTGCGCCCCCCGGGCGAGCTCGGCCAGGCGCCGACCGACCTCGACGGCCGCCTTGCCGCCCACGCCCGCGTCCACCTCGTCGAAGACGAACGTCGGCGGACGCGCCGTCGACGGCGCCGTGGCCAGCGCGACCTCCAGGGCGAGCATGACGCGCGAGAGCTCGCCGCCCGAGGCGCCCTGGCCGAGCGGCACGAGGGGCGCGCCCGCGTGGGCGGACAGCAGCATCTCGACGTCCTCGGCGCCCCAGGGCCCGAGCGCTGGCGCGGGGGTGAGCCGCACCTCGAACGTGGCTCGCGGCATGGCGAGGCCTGCGAGCTCCTCGGTCACCGTCCGTGCGAGTCGCGCCGACGCCGCCGCCCGACCCGCGCCGATCTCCGCCGCCAGCCGGGCGAGGTCGGCCCCGAGCTCCTCGATGCGCGCACGCAGCGCGGCCGTGCGGTCCTCGCCCTGGTCCAGCTCGACCAGGCGGAGGCCGGCGTCCGAGGCCCAGGCGAGCACGTCGTCGACCGTCCCGCCGTGCGCGCGGGTCACGGCAGCGAGCGCCGCGCGTCGGTCCTGCACGGCGGCGAGCCGGCCGGGGTCCGCCTGGATCCCGTCGACGTAGCGCGCCAGGTCGGCGGCCACGTCGGCCAGCACGTAGCCGACCTCCGCGAGCCGCCCCGCGAGGG
>JAEZAR010000211.1 GCA_023430425.1 Actinomycetes bacterium
CCTCGTGGGGGAGTCCGCGCCCGTGGAGCCGCGCAGCACCGTCGGCGCTGGCGACGCGTTCCTCGCCGGTTTCCTCGGCGCGCTGCACGTCGCGGAGGAGGGCGAGACCGGGACCGTCGCCGGGCCCGCGCGCGCCGCGACGGCGCGGGCCGCGCTCGCCCAGGCCCTCGCCTGGGGCTCCGCCGCCGTCCGTCTGCCGGGCAGCCAGATGCCCGGGCCGCACGACATCGACCTCTCCGCGGTGCGCGTCCTCGTCGCGGAGGAGCTGGACGCCTGCATGACCGCTCCACTCGTCGGGACCGGGTGACCCCACCCTGCCCCATCCCTCCACTGGCACGAAGGAGTCCCAGATGACCACGTACACCCCGACAGTGACCGGGACGGGGGTGAAGGCCACCGTCCAGCGGTTCGGCGGCTACCTCGCCGGCATGGTGATGCCCAACATCGGCGCGTTCATCGCGTGGGGCCTCATCACCGCGATCTTCATCGAGGTCGGGTGGATCCCGGTCGCCGAGATCGGCGGCTGGGGAGAGTTCGGCGAGCCGGGGCTGACGGGCGTCGGCCTCGTCGGCCCGATGATCTTCTACCTGCTCCCGCTGCTCATCGGCTTCACCGGCGGGCGCATGGTCCACGGCAACCGGGGCGGCGTGGTCGCCGCCATCGCGACGATCGGCGTCATCGTCGGCGCCGGCACGCCGATGTTCCTCGGCGCGATGCTCATCGGACCGGCGACGGCCTGGGTCGTCAAGAAGATCGACGCCTGGACCCAGCCCCGCACCCCCTCCGGGTTCGAGATGCTCGTCGACAACTTCGTCGCCGGCATCGTCGGTGCCGCGGCGGCGGTCGGCGGGCTGCTGGCGATCGGACCGGTCGTCGACACCGTCATGGGCTGGGCCGAGGCGGGCGTGGACTTCCTCGTCGAGAACAGCCTGCTGCCGCTGGCCTCGCTCATCATCGAGCCCGGGAAGGTGCTGTTCCTCAACAACGCGATCAACCACGGCGTCCTGACGCCGCTCGGCTCGGCGGAGTCGATCGAGGAGGGCAAGTCGATCCTCTTCATGCTCGAGACGAACCCGGGCCCCGGTCTGGGCATCCTGGTGGCGTTCATGCTCTTCGGCCCGCGCGTCATGCGCGGCACCGTCCCGGGCGCGATCGTCATCCACTTCCTCGGCGGCATCCACGAGATCTACTTCCCGTACGTGCTCATGAAGCCGCAGCTCATCGCGGCCGCCATCCTCGGCGGCGCGGCGGGCATCCTCACGAACATCATGACCGGTTCCGGCCTGGTCGGATCGCCCGCGCCCGGCAGCATCTTCGCCTACATGACCATGACCCCGCGGGGCGGGCACCTCGGCGTCCTGCTGGGCATCCTCGTCGCGACGGTCGTCAGCTTCGTCGTCGCCTCCTTCCTCCTCGGCTTCGGCCGCAAGGAACGGGCCGAGCCCGTCGACGACGGCGCCGGCAGCGCCGAGCTCGACGCCGCTCGCCGCGAGGTCGCCGACCGCAAGGCCGCGTCGAAGGCCGGCGTCGCCGGTTCCGCCGCCGAGGCCCCCACCAGCCCGCACGTCGGACCGGCGACCGCCCCCGGCGTCTGAGATCGGAGCAGCCATGACCACCATCGACGGCACCAACGTCCGCAAGCTCGTCGTCGCCTGCGACGCCGGGATGGGCAGCAGCGCGATGCTCGCGGGCACCGTCCGCAAGCAGCTGGCCAAGCAGGGGGTCGAGGTGGTGCACACCTCGGTCCAGGAGATCCCCGCCGACGCCGACCTCGTGCTCACCCACGCCGGCCTCGCCGAGCGGGCACGCGGCGTCGCGGGTGACGTCCCGGTGGTCCCGTTCCAGCTGTTCCTGGGCGACCCCGCGGTGACGAGGGTCGTCACGGCGATCCAGCAGGGGTCGACGATCGATGTCTGACGACGTCGGCCGGCCGGCCGGACCGGCCGCCCTGCTCGGACCGGGCGCCATCCGCCAGGCCGAGCGGGCGGCCGGGAAGGCGGACGCGATCCGTGCGTGCGGCGAGGTGCTCGTGGCGACCGGCGCCGTCACGCCCGAGTACGTGCCCGCGATGCTCGAGCGCGAGGAGTCCGTCTCCACCTACATCGGCGAGGGCGTCGCCATCCCGCACGCCACGCTGGCCGGCAAGGCCGCGGTCCGCCGCGACGCGCTGTGCTTCCTGCGCTTCCCCGACGGCGTGGACTGGGACGGCGAGACCGTCACCGTCTGCATCGGGATCGCCGCCGTCGGGGACGGGCACCTGGACATCCTGGCCGAGCTCGCCCAGGTCCTGCTCGACCCGGAGCGCGCCGAGGCGCTCCGGACGGCGGAGTCGCCCGACCGGGTGCTCGCCATGCTCACGCCGGCGGCCGAGGACGACCCGACCGGGCCGTCCGCCGCCGGCCCACTCGAAGCAGCCGTACCAGCCGAACGAGGAGAACGATGAGAGTCCTGCGGTTCCACGCGCCCGGTGACGTCCGACTCGAGGACGCGCCCGAGCCCTCGCCCGGCCCGCGCGAGGTCAAGATCCGGGTGCGCGCCTGCTCGACGTGCGGCACCGACGTCAAGATCACCAGGTTCGGCCACCACCACATCCACCCGCCTCGCGTGATGGGGCACGAGATCGCCGGCGAGGTCGTCGAGGTGGGTGCCGAGGTCGACGGCTGGTCCGCGGGCGACCGCGTCCAGGTCATCGCGGCCATCCCCTGCGGCCAGTGCGACTTCTGCGCCAAGGGCCAGATGAACATCTGCCCGGACCAGGTCTCGATGGGCTACCACTTCGACGGGGGCTTCGCCGAGTTCATGATCGTGCCGGACGCGGTCCTGCGGGTCGACGGGCTCAACCGGATCCCGGAGGGCCTGAGCTTCGCCGAGGCGAGCGTGGCCGAGCCCCTCGCCTGCGCCCTCAACGCCCAGGAGCTGGTCCGCATCGACAAGGGCGACGACGTCGTCGTCGTCGGTGCGGGCCCGATCGGGTGCCTGCACGTGCGCCTGGCACGCTCCTACGGCGCCGAGCGGGTGATCCTCGTCGAGCTGAGCCGCGAGCGCCTGGACATGGCCGCGGCGCTGGTCCACCCCGATGCCGCGGTCTGTGCGGCCGAGGAGGACCCGGTGGCGCGGGTGCGCGAGCTCACCGGCGGCCGGGGCGTCGACGTGGCGATCACCGCCGCGGCGTCGGGCGCCGCCCAGGAGCAGGCGCTGGCGATGCTCGCGCGCGGTGGGCGCATCAGCTTCTTCGGTGGCCTGCCCAAGGACAAGCCGACGATCACGCTCGACTCGAACCTCGTGCACTACAGCGAGCTCACGATCGTGGGGGCCAACGGCTCCAGCCCGGAGCACAACAGGCGGGCGCTCGCGCTCATCGCCGGTGGCGAGGTGCCGGTGCGCGACCTCATCACCCACCGGCTGCCGCTCGAGCGGGCGCTGGACGGCATCGGCATCGTCTCGCGGGGCGAGGGCATCAAGGTCACCATCGAGCCCTGACGGGGCAGGACGGACGGAGGAGAGTCATGGCACAGCGCAGTGTCGTCGTGGCGTCCCAGGTGGGCCTGCACGCCCGACCGGCGAAGCTCTTCACGTCCGCGGCCTCGGCCGCGGGGGTGAAGGTGACGATCGCGAAGGCGGGCGGGCCGCCGGTCGACGCGTCCAGCATCCTGCGGGTGATGGCGCTCGCCGTGAAGCACGGGGACGAGGTCACCCTCGAGGCCGAGGGCGAGGGGGCGGACGCGGTGCTCGACCACCTCGCCGGCCTGCTCGCCACCGACCTGGACGCGGTGCAGGCGTGAGGACGCTGCGGGGCGCGGGCGTCGGGCGGGGGGCGGCGATCGGCC
>JAEZAR010000202.1 GCA_023430425.1 Actinomycetes bacterium
CGCGCCCGCGGGCACGGGCTCCGGCTCCACCTGCGCGGGCGCCCGCGCGGCGCGGTGCGTCCCGACGAGGATCAGCACCCACCAGGCGAGCCCCGCGAGCAGCAGGAGGCTGCCGACGAGCACCCCGGGCCACAGCCAGGGGGTCGTCACCTCCTGCGGCCAGGCGAGGGAGATCTCCGGCGGGTCGGCCGCCGCCCCCGTGGAGGCGACCAGGAGGCTCCACCGCCCGTCACGCGCCGTCCAGTCGAACGTGACCTCACCGCGCCCGACGGCCTCGTCCACCCACAGGTCCGACCCCGAGGGGTCGGGGGCGGCGTCGGGCGCCTCGCCCTCCGCCGGCGCCTCGCCCTCCGCCGGCACCTCCCCCTCCGCCGGCGCCTCCCCCTCCGCCGGCGCCTCACCCTCCGCGGGAACCTCGCCCTCCGCGGGCACCTCACCCTCCGCGGGCGCCGTCGGCGTCGGCGTCGGGGCGGGAGCCTCGGCGGGGACCTCGTCCGTGGCGAGCACGTGCCAGTCCGCCAGGCCCGTGACCGTCGTGTGCGCGTCGCCGCCCACCCACGCCTCGACGTCGGCGGTGCGCCCGAGGGCGACGACCACCCGTCCCCCGCCCGCCCGGGCGGTCACGGTCACCTCGTCCGCCGCCACGTCGAGCACTCCCGGCTCGGTGACGAGCATCGTCGTGCCCTCGGCCGCGCTGCCGGACGCCACCAGCACGTCGTCGGCGCGCCACACGGTCGCCGAGGCGACGCCCAGACCGATCGCCGCGGCGCCGAGCAGGCACAGCAGCGTGGCGAGAGCTCGCTGGATCACGTGGTCCTCTCCGCGTCCCCGGGGGCCTCGAGGGTCCTGCGTGGTCCTCGGGGCCCGGCGGGCGTCAGGCGTTCTCAGGGGTCGTCGGGCGTTCTCGGGGTCGTGCGGGGCCCTTCGGAGCGCGCGCTCGGCGCGCGCTCCCCCGGGTCCGCCGGTCGTTCTGCCGGTTCACAATAGGCGGTCGGTCCCGTCGGGGTCGTGCCGGAGCCGTGCCGGAGCCGTGCGGGCCGGTGGCCGCACCCGCCCGTCCGGTCCGGCTCCGTGGCAGGTGACGGCTCCTCGATGATCATGCCAGGCCCCTCGCGGCGCCAGCGGAGTGGGTCGCCGCGCCACGGACCGATACGCTGAAGCACGGGCCCGTGCGGGGGGCCGGGTGGCCCGTGCCCGCCGCAGGGACCTATGTGCGCACGCGCCCGCGTGCACCGTCGTCCCGAGGAGGCTCCTGTGCCCGACGACCGCTCCGGCTTCCCGGTGGTCATGCGCGGCTACGACCGCGCCCTGGTCGACCAGCAGATGGAGGCGCTGCAGCGCCAGCTCGACGACGCCCGTGGCCAGGTCGAGCAGCTCGACGCCCGCGCGATGCAGATCGCCGGCGAGCTCTCCGAGGCGCACCGTCAGCTCCGCGAGGCGGAGCGGCCGACCTACTCCGGCCTCGGCTCGCGCATCGAGCACCTGCTGCGCTCCGCCGAGGAGCAGTCCTCCGACGTCGTCGCGCAGGCCAACGCCCAGGCCGCCGACGCCATGGCGCGGGCGAAGCTCGCCGCGGGCCAGATGCGCGCCCGCGCGGAGAACGAGGTGGCCGAGCTCCTCGCGACCGCGCGCCGCGAGGCCGACGAGGTGCGCCAGACGGCCACCGCGCAGGCCGAGAGCACCCTGTCCGCCGCCCAGCGCCGCGCCGAGGAGCTGGTCGGCTCCGCCGAACGGGAGGCGGCGCGGATCCAGAGCGCCATCTCGACCGAGGAGAGCGAGCGCCGCACAGGGCTGGAGCGGGAGCTCGGAACCCTCCGGGCCACGGCGGAGCGGGAGACCACGGAGGCCCGGGTCAACACCGAGCGCTACGTCGCCGAGCTGCGCAACACGGCGGAGGTGGAGACCTCGCGCCAGCGCGAGGAGGCCGACCGGTACGCGCAGGACCTGCGCGCCACGGCCGACGCCGAGACCACCGAGCTGCGCACCCGCACCGCCTCGGAGGCGGCGAGCCTGCGTGCCGACGCGGAGCGGTACGCGGCGGACCTGCGGACCACGGCCGAGGCCGAGGTCGCGGAGCTGCGCCGGGCCACGGACGAGGCGGACGCCGCGGCCCGCGCCGAGGCGCACGAGTACGCCGACGCCGTCCGCGCGGCCGCGGAGCGCGACGCCAGGGCCACGATGCAGAACGCCGAGACCCAGGCGGCGGCGCTGCGCACGGAGGCGGACCAGTACGCAGCGCTGCAGCGGGCGACCGCCGACCGCGAGGCGGCCGAGCTGCGCTCGACGGTCGCCGACGAGGTCGCCGCCCTCCGCGCGCAGGCGACCCAGGAGGTCGTCGAGCTCCGCTCCGACGCCGAGCACTACGCGTCGTCGCTGCGGACCGCGGCCGACCGCGAGACGGCCGAGCTCCGCGAGACCACCGAGCGCGAGACGACCCACCTGCGCCAGACGACGGAGCGGGAGACCGCCGAGGCCCGCCAGCAGGCCGACCAGGCGGTCGCCGAGCTGCGCCAGACCACCGAGCGGGAGACGAACGAGCTGCGTGACCGCACGCGCCTCGACATCGAGCGCCTCCTCACCGAGGCCCGGCGGCGCGCCAACGAGCTGACCACCGAGGCCAAGTCCGAGTCCGACCGGCTGCTCGAGCAGGCACGGCGCACCCTCGCCGACGCCGAGGTGGAGATCGCCCAACGCCGCGAGGCGGCCGAGCGCGCGGACGCCGAGCGCCACGAGCAGGCCCGTCAGGAGACCGAGCGCCTCGTCGCCGACGCCGAGGCGCACGCGGCGGAGGCCGAGCAGCGGGTGGCGAACGCGCTGGAGCAGGCCGACCGGGTGCGCCAGGACGCCGAGACGCACGCCAAGGAGCTCATGTCCAACGCCCGGCGCAACGCGGACCGGGTGGTGTCGGAGGCCCGCGAGCACGCCGAGCGCACCCTGTCGGAGGCGATGACCGAGGCCGAGCGCGAGCGCACCACGGCCCAGCGCCAGGTCGAGGACCTCAACCGGCAGCGCGAGGCGATCACCGTCTACCTCGACGAGCTGCGCAGCCTGCTCACCCACGAGCCGCTGCCCTCTCGCGCCACGCTCGAGCGGGCCCAGGTCGCCGAGGCGCGCTTCGCGGCCGCCGCGGCCGAGGCG
>JAEZAR010000285.1 GCA_023430425.1 Actinomycetes bacterium
CGGCGGGGCCGTCGCCGACGCGCCCCTCACCGCACAGGCACAGCTCCCAGAAGGGATAGCTCTGGCCGGTCACGGACGCCACGCAACGCCGCAACTCTTCGGGTGAGACGGCACCGACCGGAACGACGAGGCTGATGGTGGGATGGGCGTCCAGCGCCTCGACCCGGCGGCGGGCCGCCTCGTCGGGAAGCATGCCGAGCGGGTGCCTCCAGGAAACCCGCCGGGAAGCCGCGATCCGCGCCGTGACCGGCGGAACGGGCTGGTCCAGACCCAGTTCCGCCATGCGGTCGCGGATCCGGCGGCCGACGGCCTTCGGCGACAGGGAGCGGCGGATGTCGGCGGCGGCCCGCCGTCCCTTGGCCGCGGCCTCGGCGCGGTCGCGGCGCACACGCGCCATCAGCTCCGCCATGTGGTCGATGTCGGGCTCGGCCCACAGCGCGCCGGCGGCGTAGGGGCCGATGTCCTGCCCGATGGGCACGAGCCGGCAGGAGACCGGGTAACCGTTCGTCTCATTGAGGAAGTCGGTGCTGGCCGCGTAGTCGGTCGCGATCACCGGCTTGCCGAGATGCATGGCCTCCGCGATGTTGAGGCCGAAGCCCTCCGACCGGTGCGGCGAAACGAAGCAATCGCTCACCCGCTTCAGCGACAGCGTCTCGTTCTCGTCCAGCAGGCCCGGCAGCAGGCGGATGTTGGGGGCCCGCGCCTCGTCGCGCAGGCGGCGCAGCCGCTCCGGATCGTGCGCGCCGGAATGGTGCTTCAGCAGCAGCAGGACGCCGGGGTCCTCGCCGAAGGCCTGCTTGAAGGCCCGGATCAGGGCGAACGGGTTCTTGCGCTCCATGTAGCTGGAAACGTCGAAGACATAGAGGAAGGTGAAGACGTCGTCCGGAATGCCGAAGTGCGCACGCCCGTGCACCGCCCGCCCGACGTCCGGCGCCACCGCATAGGGCATGACCGTCACCGGGACCGGCGACAGCGCCGCGAAGGCATCGCGGCAGAAGGCGCTGGGCGCCCACACCTCGTCCACCGCGCCGAAGCTGCCCAGCCACTCGCCACGGAAACCGGGCAGTTCCCACACCCACAGGCCGACCGTGTAGGTGTCGTCGAGCAGGGCGCGGTCGTGTCCGCGGAAAAAATAGGGCAGCATGTCGGCGTTCTGCGCCAGCAGCGTCAGCCGGTAGGGCGACCGGGACCAGCGCCGGTTGCCGCGCAGCATCCGGGCATAGTCGTCCTGGGCGGCCTTTCCGTAGACGGAGATGTCCACGTCGCGCGTCCAGACCGGCAGGCCGGTGGCCCGGGCCGCCGCGGCATAGGCGCGCGCCGCGGTGCCGAGGCCGGTGTGGGCCGACAGCGGCCCGAAGAGGGAAATTCCGCAGGGCTTGGCGGCGAAGACGCCGGGCGTGCAGCGCCGCCCGGCGTAGGGGGTGAGGCCGGGGGCCGCCCGCCCCTCCCGCCAGCCGTAGGCGGCGTAGTGGTGGAGACCGGACGGCAGGTGTCCGCCGTCCACGGCAGCCCGCACGTCGGGATTCATGGCCAGATAGCCGTGCTCGTCGAACCCTTCGGTCACCGCAGGCGGCAACCCGCCTTCCGGAGCGCCGTCTTCAGAGGGGGCTTCGGCGGCAAGCGACAGCAGGCGCTCGATGGCTGGAAACCGGGCCGGCAAATCCATGATGCGGCATCCTCCCCCGGTTCGATGCGGCTTGTCCCCTTGCCCCTGCCCTTTTTTCGGGCGAGGGGCGATCAGGCGAGGGGCGGAACGCCGGGATGGCCTCCGGCGAGTTCGGCCTCGACGAGGCGGGTGACCAGTTCGGGCATCCGGGTGCGGGCGCTCCAGCCGAGCCGCTCGCGGGCCTTGGACGGGTCGCCGCGGCTGACCTGGACGTCGCTGGGCCGCAGGGAGGCCGCCGTCCGCACCACATGCGCCCGCCAGTCCAGGCCGAAATGCGCGAAGGCCAGCCCCACGAATTCCTCCAGCGTCGCCGTCCGCCCGGTCGCCAGGATGTAGTCGTCCGCCGTCTCCTGCTGCAGCATCCGCCACATCGCCTCGACATACTCCGGCGCCCAGCCCCAGTCGCGCGCCACCGCCAGATTGCCAAGCTCCAGGCGGTCCGCCTCGCCGCGCGCCACCGCCACCGCCCCGCGGATGATCTTGCGCGTCACGAAGCCCTCCGGACGCAACGGCGACTCATGGCTGTACAGGATGCCCGATCCGGCGTGCAGCCCATAGGACGCCCGGTAGCCCGCCACCAGCCAGTGCGCCGCCGCCTTGGCCACCGCGTAGGGGCTCCCCGGGCGCAACGGCGTCGTCTCCGTCGCCGCCGCCGGGCCGGTGTCCCCGAACACCTCCGAGGAGGAGGCGTGGAACAGCCGCGCCGCCGGCGCCCGGTGGCGCATCGCCTCCAGGATGTTCAGCGTCGAGGTCAGGATGCTGTCGAAGGCCGCCGCGGGCCGCTCGAAGGACAGCCCCACCGACGACTGCGCCGCCAGATGGTACAGCTCCTCCGGCGCCACCGCCGCGATCACCGCCGCCACCGCCGCCGCGTCCTGCGGCGCCACCGCGTGCAGCGCGACCCGCTCCCGCACCCCCAGGGCCTCCAGCGCCGAAAAGGACGCCCCCCCCAGGTCCCGCGTCGTCCCGTGCACCGTGTAGCCACGCTCCAGAAGAAAGCGCGCCAGATACGCCCCGTCCTGACCGCACACCCCGAAAATCAGCGCGCACCGCCTCATCGAGACGAATCCAGGAGCGGGCCGGATACGAAAACCCTGTTCAATGACCTCTCCCGTCTCCCGAACGGCCATGCCAAGCACGCCGGCACCGCAATTCCCTGGTCAAAAAAGGTGGTGGAACCTACAACCTCCCTGTCGAATCCGTCAACAGACAGAGGACGGCACAGTCCGCGCAGTGGCACCGACGCCTTCCTTGCCCGAAGGATGCAGATATGGCATGTCGAGGCACGCCCGGCTTGAAGTCTTCGGAGAGAGAAACCGCATGTCCTTGGCTCACACCTTCCACCCCACCGTGCTGCGCGAGTACGACATCCGCGGCATCGTCGGCAAGACGCTTACGAGCGAGGACGCGCTTGCGGTGGGCCGCGCCTTCGGTACCGTGATCGCCCGCAAGGGCGGCAAGACCGTCTGCATCGGCTATGACGGGCGCCACAGCTCGCCGGAACTGGAGGAAGCCCTCGTCGACGGTCTGGTCTCCACCGGCCTGCATGTGCTGCGCATCGGCCTGGGCCCGACGCCCATGCTGTATTTCGCCACCCGCGACCGCGAGGCCGACGGCGGCATCATGATCACCGGCTCCCATAACCCGCCGGAATACAACGGCATCAAGATGATGCTGGGCAAGGGTCCGTTCTACGGCGCGATGATCCAGGAACTGGGCACCATCGCCGCCAAGGGCGACTACGCGACCGGCGCCGGCACCTCCGAGCGGATCGACGTGCAGGACGCCTACGTGGCGCGCATGATGAAGGACTATGATGGCACGCGCGGCCTGAAGATCGCCTGGGACGCCGGCAACGGCGCCACCGGCGAGATCCTGCGCCGCCTGACCGCGAAGCTGCCGGGCGAGCACATCCTGCTGTTCGACGAGATCGACGGCGATTTCCCGAACCATCATCCGGACCCCACGGTCGAGAAGAACCTCGTGGACCTGAAGAAGGCGGTGGCGGAGCACGGCTGCGACATCGGCATCGGCTTCGACGGCGATGGCGACCGCATCGGCGCCATCGACCATCTGGGCCGCGTGGTGTGGGGCGACCAGCTCGTGGCGATCTACGCCGCCGACGTGCTGAAGAACCATCCCGGCGGAACCATCATCGCCGACGTGAAGGCCAGCCAGACGCTGTTCGACGAGATCGAGCGCCTGGGCGGCAAGCCGCTGATGTGGAAGACCGGCCACTCGCTGCTGAAGGCCAAGATGGCCGAGACCGGCTCGCCGCTCGCCGGCGAGATGTCGGGCCACATCTTCTTCGCCGACAAATGGTACGGCTTCGACGACGCGCTGTACTGCGCGGTGCGCCTGATCGGGCAGGTCAGCCGCTCCGGCGGGCCGCTGTCGGCGTTGCGCGACCGCCTGCCGGAGGTGGTCAACACGCCGGAAACCCGCTTCCAGGCCGACGAGGAACGCAAGTTCCAGGTCGTCAAGGAGG
>JAEZAR010000306.1 GCA_023430425.1 Actinomycetes bacterium
GGGCCGCCCCGCGGCGCGTCCGGGGCGTCCGGGCGGCGGGGGTCGACGCGCCCCCGGGGGCGCTCAGCGTCGCCCGTGCCGTCCCGTCCACGCCAGGAGCCGCTCGACCGGCCAGGTGGTGACGACCCGGTCGTGCTCCACGCCGTGCGCGGCCAGGCGCTCGCAGCCGTCCACCAGCCAGTCCAGCTCCCCGGGGGCGTGGGCGTCGGTGTCGATGCTGAAGAGGCACCCCGCGGCGGCTGCCGCCGCGATGAGGTCGTCGGGGGGGTCCTGCCGCTCCGGCTGGCAGTTCACCTCGACCGCAACCCCGTGCCGCGCGCACGCGTCGAACACCGCCTCGGCGTCGAACTCGCTCTGCGGCCGTTCGCGCCCGCGCACCTTGCGGCCCGTGCAGTGACCGAGCACGTCGGTCCACGGCTGCCCGACGGCGGCCACCATGCGGCGGGTCATCGCCGCGCGGTCCATCCGCAGCTTGGAGTGCACCGAGGCCACGACCACCTCGAGCCGGTCGAGCAGCTCGGGGGTCTGGTCCAGCGTCCCGTCGTCGAGCACGTCCACCTCGATCCCGGTGAGCAGGCGGAACGGCGCGAGCACCTCGTTGGCGCCGCGCACGAGCTCCAGCTGCGCGCGCAGGCGCTCCGGGGAGAGGCCGTTGGCCACCGTCAGCCGCGGAGAGTGGTCGGTCACGGCGAGGTACTCGTGGCCCGCCTCGACGGCCGCGAGGGCCATGTCCGTCATGGCCGCCACGCCGTCGCTGGCCTCCGTGTGCGAGTGCAGGTCACCGCGCACCGAGGCCCGCAGCGCGGCGCCGGCGGCGGTCACCGGCCGCTCGTCGCCGTCGAGCCGTGCGAGCACGTCCGGCACCCCGCCCGCGAGCACCGTCGCGACGACCTGCGCGGTGCTCTCCCCCACGCCCGGCAGGTCGCGGAACCGACCCTGGGCTGCGCGGGACCGCCACTCGTCGTCGGGCAGCCGCCGCAGCACGTCGCCTGCGCGCCGGTAGGCCTGCGACCGGAAGCGCGACTCCCCGCGGCGCTCCAGGCGCTGCGCGATACGGTGCAGCACCCGGGCGACGTCGGCCTGACCCGGTCGGCGATCCTCGTCGGGCACGGGTCAGGAGGCGCGTCGCCGGGAGGCCGCCTTCTTCGGCGCCGCCTCCGCCGTCGCGCCGGACTCCCCCTCGGACTTCGCGCGCGACGACCGTGCGGGCTTCGCGGCCGAGGCCCCGTCGTCCGCGCCCGTGGCACCCTTGGTGCCCTTGGCGCGCGTCCCTCCCTTGGCGCGCGTCCCTCCCTTGGCGCTCGTCCCGCCCTTGGCGCGCGTCCCGCCCGTCGCGTCCTGGGCCCCCTTCTCGGCGTCGCCCGTCGCGTCACCGTCCGACGCGGCGCCGTCGGACGCGGCCCCTCCGCCGCGCGCCTGGCGGGCGCGCTCGACGCTGCGCTGCAGGGCGGAGAGCAGGTCCACGACCTCCCCGCCCTCGGGCGCCTCCTCGCCCGCCGGGGCGGGCAGCGCGACGGTGCGCCCGGAGCTCACCTTCGCCTCGATGAGGGCCTCCATCGCCTCCGCGTACGCGTCGGAGAAGTCGGAGGGGTCGAAGTCGGCGGCGAGCGACTCCACCAGGGAGGCCGCCATCTTCGCCTCCTGCGGGCGCACCGTGACGTCGGCGTCGAGGACGGGGAAGTCGGCCTCCCGCACCTCGTCGGGCCAGAGCAGGGTCTGGAGGCAGATGACCTTGCCGCGCACGCGCAGCACGGCCATCGTCTCCCGCTGGCGCAGGGCGACCTTCACCACGGCCATCCGGTCCGTCTGCAGCAGCGCCTCGCGCAGCAGCGCGTACGGCTTCGCGGCGTTCTTCTCGGGCTCGAGGTAGTAGGTCTTGCCGAGCATGATCGGGTCCACCTGCTCGGCCGGGACGAACTCCTCGACAGCGATCTCCCGCTCGGTGGACAGGGGCAGCTGGTCCAGGTCCTCGTCGGTGAGCACGACCATGCGACCGTCGGAGGTCTCGTAGCCCTTGGCGATGTCCGCGTACGGGACCTCCTCGCCGTCGATGCTGCAGATCTTCTTGTAGCGGATACGGCCGCCGTCCTCGCGGTGCACCTGGTGCAGCGACACGTTGTGCTCGCCGGTCGCGGAGTACACCTTCACCGGCACGTTGACCAGCCCGAAGGCGACCGCGCCCTTCCAGATCGCTCGCATCCCACGTCCTCCTCGGCGCGCTCACCGCCGCGCAGCCCTCCTGGCACCCAGGCCCGGCCGCGGGTGCCGCCGGTCCCCCTACCAGGCAATATGTACCCGTGCAGCCCATGCTGGCTACCCGAGCGGCGGATAAAGCCGATCTTCCCCGTGGCCAGGACTGGAGCTACGAGGTCAAGTGGGACGGTGTCCGGGTGCTCGCCGACACCACCTCCGGCGACCTTCGGCTGCGCGCCCGCTCCGGGCGCGACGTCACGGTCGCCTACCCGGAGCTCGCGGACCTGCGGGCGTGGCAGGGCGCCGTCGTCGACGGCGAGGTCGTGGTCCTGGCCGGCGCGGTGCCGAGCTTCGAGGCGCTCGCGGAGCGGATGCACGTGCGCGACGCCGCGCGGGCGCGGCGCCTGGCCGCGAGGTCGCCGGTGACCTTCATGGCGTTCGACCTGCTCACGCTCTACGGGGTGGACATCACCCGCCGGACGCTGGACGACCGGCGCGCCACGCTGGCCGGCCTGACCCTGCCCGACCGCGTCCAGCTCTCACCCGTGTACCCCGACCTGGACGCCCTGTGGGAGGTCACCCAGGAGCACGGGCTCGAGGGCGTGCTCGCCAAGCGACGGTCCTCGACGTACCAGCCGGGTCGCCGCTCCCCCGACTGGGTCAAGGCCGCCCACCGCGGCACCCGCG
>JAEZAR010000338.1 GCA_023430425.1 Actinomycetes bacterium
GGGCTGGTCGCCGACCAGGGCCGGACGGCGGCGGCGGCGACCGGCGTCGGGGCGGTGCTCGAGGCCGTCGCGGCGGTCTGCGTGACGGTCGCGGTGAGCGCCGCCGGACTCCCCTGGTGGCAGGTCGTGCTGCTCGCCCTCGTCGTGCTGGGGCTGCTGGCCCTGGTCGTGGTCCGCGCCCTGCCCCGCACCGTGGCCCGCCGGTTCCCGGAGGGCACCCTGCGCGCGACGGCGGGCCCGCTCGCCGTGGCACGCGCGCTGGCGCGCCCCTTGCGCGGCCTCGTGCCGGCCGGTGCGGAGCCCGTGAGCGACTCCCAGCTCCTCGACATGGTCGACCGCGCCGAGGAGTCCGCCTCCATCGAGGCGGGCGAGCGCGAGATGTTCCGGTCCGTCCTCGAGCTCGGCGACACGATCACCCGGGCGGTGATGGTGCCGCGCACGGAGATGATCACGCTGCCCGCCGGCACCGCGCTGCGCAAGGCGCTCGGGCTGTTCCTCAAGTCCGGCTACTCCCGCGTGCCGGTGGTCGGCGCGTCGGTGGACGACGTCGTCGGGGTCCTCTACCTCAAGGACGTCGTGCGTCGCCTGCACACCACGGAGGACGGCGAGGCGTCGGTGGACGACCTGCTGCGCGCGCCCGTGTTCGTCCCCGAGTCCAAGCCCGTCGACGACCTGCTCCACGAGATGCAGGCCGCGGGCGCCTCGCACATGGCGATGGTCGTCGACGAGTTCGGCGGCATCGCGGGGCTCGTCACGATCGAGGACGTGCTCGAGGAGATCGTCGGGGAGGTGACCGACGAGCACGACCGGATGCCCCCCGAGGTCGAGGACCTGGGCGACGGGCGCTTCCGCGTGCCCTCGCGGCTGCCGCTCGACGAGCTCGGCGAGCTCTTCGACCTCGAGATCGCCGACGACGACGTGGACACCGCGGGCGGGCTGCTCGCCAAGGCCCTGGGCAAGGTGCCGCTCGCGGGCTCGAGCGCGCGCGTGGCGGGTCTGCGGCTGACGGCCGACAGCGTCCAGGGCCGGCGCAAGCAGGTCGCCACGGTGCTCGCCGAGCGCACGGCCGACGACCCCGAGGAGGGTCCATGAGCGAGTCCGTCGCCACACCTGGGGGCACCGGCCCCTTCCGCTCGGGCTTCGCCTGCGTCCTCGGCCGCCCGAACGCCGGCAAGTCGACCCTGACCAACGCGCTCGTCGGGCAGAAGGTGGCGATCACCTCCGGTCGGCCGCAGACGACCCGGCACGTCATCCGCGGCGTGGTGCACCGGCCCGACGCGCAGCTCGTCCTCGTGGACACCCCCGGCGTGCACCGGCCCCGGACGCTCCTCGGCGAGCGTCTCAACGAGCTCGTCCTCGCCACCCTGGCCGAGGTGGACGTCGTCGCGTTCTGCGTCCCGGCGGACCAGCGGGTGGGACCGGGCGACCGCTTCATCGCGGAGCAGGTGGCCCAGCTCGGGCCGGCCGGCGCCCGGACCCCCGTGGTGGCGGTCGCGACCAAGGCGGACCTCGTCGGCCGTGCGCGGCTCGCCGAGCACCTGCTCGCCCTCGCCGACCTCGGCGACTGGGCCGACATCGTGCCGGTGAGCGCCGTCGACGGCTACCAGGTGGACACCCTCGTGGACGTCCTCGTCGGGCACCTGCCCCCGGGGCCGCCCCTGTACCCCGACGGGGAGCTCACCGACGAGCCGGAGCACGTCATGGTCGCCGAGCTCGTGCGCGAGGCCGCCCTCGAGGGGGTCCGCGACGAGTTGCCGCACTCGCTCGCGGTGACGGTGGAGGAGATCGTGCCGCGGGAGGGCCGCGACGCCGACCGGCCCCTGCTCGACGTGCGGGTCACCCTGTACGTGGAGCGCGACAGCCAGAAGGCCATCGTCATCGGCAAGGGCGGGACGCGGCTGCGCGAGGTCGGCAGCACCGCGCGGCGGGGGATCGAGGCGCTGCTGGGCGCGCGCGTCTACCTGGACCTGCACGTCAAGGTCGCCAAGGACTGGCAGCGCGACCCCAAGCAGCTCCAGCGCCTCGGTTTCTGACGCGGCGCAGGACCGCCGGCCCCGTCGTCGGCGCTCGCTAGACTCCGGCGCGTGCGCTACCGGATCGCCGTCGCCAGCGCCGTGGCGGTGCTGGGGCTCGGCGTGGTGGGGGCGGTCTCGGGGCCCGGGTGGGACCCGGTCCCGTTCGCCGAGACCATCGAGGTGGCGACGCCGGACACGACGATCGGCCGATCGGCCGGCACCGACCCGGTCGGCACCTACGACGTCGCCACGTCGGTGGTGCAGGTGGAGCTGGCGGGCTCCGTCGTCGAGGCCCGGATCAGCGAGCCGATCGGGGCGCGGGGACCGAGGCCGGGCCTGGTGTTCGTGCACGGGGCCGGCACCGGGCGGTTCGAGGATGCGTTCGTCCAGCAGGCGGAGGCCCTGGCGAGCGCGGGCGTGGTGGCGATGGTGCCGAACAAGCGCCTGGACACCTACACCACGCGCGACCGCAGCTACGTGACCATGGCGAACGACTACCTGCGCAGCGTCGAGCTGCTGCGGCGCCTGCCCGGCGTCGACCCCGACCGGGTCGGCGTCTACGGCGAGAGCGAGGGCGCCTGGGTGGTGCCGGTGATGGCCGCGGACAACCCGTCGGTCGCGTTCACCGTCCTGGTCGCCGCGCCGGTGGTGCCGCCGCGCCAGCAGGCCGCGTTCGCCGTCGACTCCTACCTGCGCAACACCGGCGTGCCGGTGGACGTGCTGCGGGCCATCCCGCGGGTCGTCGGCATGGAGTTCCCGGGCGGTGGCTTCCAGTACTTCGAGTTCGACTCCCAGCCCTTCCAGCAGCGGATGCGGCAGCCGCTGCTCGTGGTCTACGGCACGGGCGACGCCGCGATGCCGACGATCCAGGGCGCGGAGCAGCTCATCGCCGACCTCGCCGTCGCGGGCAACGACGACGTCACCGTGCGGTACTACGAGGGGGCGGACCACGGCATCAAGGTGGACCGAGTGCTCGTGCCCGAGTTCGCGCGGGACCTCGCTGCGTGGGTCCAGGCGCTCCCGGCATCCGCGGACGCGCCCCCGCAGGTCGCGGGCGCCGAGCCGTACCAGCGCTTCCGCGCCGGCCCGGTGCTCCGGCCGCGCTGGTACGCGGACGGGGACATGCTGTTCGCCGCCGTGGCGTCCGGCTACGGCGCCCTGCTCGTCGCGCCGGCGATCGCGGTGGTGCGTCGTGCCCGCGGTCGCCGGGAGCGGGCGTTCGCCGACGGCGTCCGGGTCCCCCTGGTGGTCATGGCCGCCGGCAGCGGGCTCGCCCTGCTCGGCCTCGCCGCCTACCTGATGACCGTGGCGTACCTGGCGCAGAACTACCTGCACAACGACGCCGTCGTGCAGGGCGGGTGGCTGGGCGTGCGTGCGCTGGCCATCGCGAGCGTGGTGGCCGGCGTCGTGCTCGTCTCCCGGATCGCGGACGGACGGCGGCGCGGGGTCGCGTCGGCGGCACGCGACCGGGCCGGGGCGTGGTGCCTGGCGACGGCGGTCGCCGGGTCGGTGGTCGTCCTGCTCCTCCTGGCCTACTTCGGCGTCTTCCCGACGCTCGGCTGACCTGGGGGTCCCGGGTAGCGGACACCTGGGTCCATCATGTGGATCGCCCGCGAAGTCACCCGGCGACGTGGTGCCGCGCCGGGCGCCCCCGGCGCTACCGTTCCGCTGAGCGTGCGGGTGGTGCCCGAGACCACGCTCGTCACAGCGAAGACCTCGCCGGTGTGCGAGGCCCAGGAGGAAACCCGCGAATGTCCCAGCCCGAGAGCTACACCGCCGCCCAGGCGGCGGACCCGAGCACCCCCGGCCAGGTCCTGGCCGACATCGCCGCGCTGCGGCCGGACCTGCGTCCCGCCGTCGCGAGCAACCCCGCCACGTACCCCGGGCTGCTGGACTGGCTGAAGAGCCTCGGCGAGCCGGCGGTGGACGCCGCCATCGCGGCGCGTCCCGCCGCCCCGACGCAGGCGCTGCCCGTGAC
>JAEZAR010000401.1 GCA_023430425.1 Actinomycetes bacterium
CGAGATCGTTCGCCTTGTGGCGGCCCTGCAGGCCACCGACGCCCACGGCGTGGCCACGCCCGCCGGTTGGAAACCCGGGGACGGGGTGCTGGCTCCCCCGCCGCGAACCCAGGCCATGGCCCAGGAGAGGGCCAAGGCCGCCGGTCCGAACTGCCCGGATTGGTATTTTTGCAAGAGAGAGTTGTCATGATTTCCGACATGTACGACGCCGCTGAAGACACGCCCCAGGTCAAGCCCGACGGAACGCTCACCCAGTCCGCCAAGGACATCCTGCGGGTGTGCGAGCCGCCGGCCACGATGGAGGACATCAGCCGGGCCCTGGTACGCCATTTTTCCCAGGTGTTGCCCATGGTGCGCGACCTTGTGAACCTGGGGCTCCTGGAAGACCAGAACGGCCGGCTGGCCGTCACGGATTACGGCCGCGAAAAGCTCGGCCGCTAGGTCGGCCCTGGGTCCGTCCGCCCGGGCTTGGCCCTTTACGGTCGCCCCGGGCGGCATTATGGTCTTTCCGGGAGCCGGACGGACGGGGATGTTGTCCCGGTCTGGCGGCGGCCCGGGAGGTCGCCGTGTCTGCTGAGTCCGCCTCGCTGGCCGATGTTTCGGCGTCGGACGCGCCTGTTTGCGCCCGGTGCGCCGCCGCCGGCCCGACCTGTTGCTCGCTGACCCCCGGCCAGGAGGAAGTGTGCTTCCCCGTGTCCGAGATGGAGCGTGGCCGCATTGTCGAGGCCGACGGACTGGCCGTGGGCGGCTTGGTCCACCAGGCCAACACCGAGGCGTTTCTCGCCCAGATGGGGCGGCTTTTTCCCCGGGACCGCAAAATCCTTCCCCGCCTCTTCCCCCTTGGCGGCGAGCATCTGCGCCTGGCCGTTGACCCCAAGGGCAATTGCGTGTTTTTGCGGGCCGATGGATGCCGCTTGCCAAGGCAGGCGCGTCCGTATTATTGCCGCTTGTTTCCGTTTTGGATAGGTGGCGGGGCCGTTACGGCCTTTGCCGCGCCGGGTTGTCTGGTCCACCGCGAAGGGCGGACCGTGTCCCGGATGCTGGCCCTGCTCGAATATGGCGAAGCTGGCGTGCGCGAACTGCATGGCCGCCTGCGTCTGGCCTGGGGGCTGCCGCCCAAGGAAGGCATGCCCTTCGTCACTCCCTCCCCTGCGAGATACCGTCCGTGAAAAAGTTGCTCATCCTTCTGGCGATCCTGGTGTTTGTGGGCCTTGTCTTCGGCATTGCCGGCGGCGTGGGCCTCTACTACTGGGCGTCCAACGACCTGCCGAGCTTTCGCAAGATCACCGACTACCGTCCGCCGCTGGTCACCACCATCTACACCCGCGACAACAAGGTGCTCGGCTACCTCTACTCCGAAAAGCGCTTCCTGGTGACGCTTTCCGAGATGCCGGACTTCTTGCCCAAGGCTTTCCTGGCCGCCGAGGACGCCACCTTCTACCAGCACGAAGGCGTCGACCCCACGGCCATCCTGCGGGCCATGGTCAAAAACCTCCAGCAGGGCGGCCGCAAGCAGGGCGGCTCCACCATCACCCAGCAGATCATCAAGCGCCTGCTTTTGTCCTCGGAAAAAAGCTACCAGCGCAAGGTCAAGGAAGCCATCCTGGCCTACCGCCTGGAAAAGTACCTGACCAAGGATGAAATTCTCACCATCTATTTAAACCAGATCTACCTGGGCTCCCGGGCCTACGGCGTGGAAGCGGCGGCCCGGACCTATTTCGGCGTCCACGTGGCCGACCTGACCATCGCCCAGGCCGCGCTCCTGGCCGGCCTGCCCCAGGCCCCCAGCCGCTATTCGCCGTTTCGCGATTTCGAATCGTCCAAGACCCGCCAAAAATACGTCCTTGGCCGGATGCTCGTCCAAGGCTGGATCAGCCAGGCCCAGCACGACGCCGCCGTGGCCGAACCGCTGGTCTTTAAAAGCATGCCCGACCCGTCCTGGGAAGTGGCGCCGTTCTATTTCGAAGAGGTGCGCCGGGAACTCATCGACCGTTTCGGCGAGGAGCAGGTCTACAACGGCGGCCTGCACGTCCATACCGCCGTGGACCTCAAGCACCAGGAAGCGGCCGAGCGGGCGCTTCGCGAGGGCCTTGTCGCCTCGGAAAAGCGGCGCGGCTTCAAGCCCAGCCTGGAAAAGCTCGACAAGGACAAATACGAGGAATTCTACGAGCGCTCGGGCGTGCCCGAAGCCCTGCTCCAGCCCGGGCGCTGGCTCAAGGCCCTGGTCCAGGAAGTGGGGCCGACCGGCGCTGTGGTGCGCTTTGGCGACAAGTACGGCATCATCCCCTCCGAGGACATGAGCTGGGCCAAGGGCAAGGTGGAGCCGGGCGATCTGGTCTGGGCCTCGGTCACGGCCCTGCCCGACAAGGGCGGCCAGGACAAGGCCGCCCCGGCCGCCAAGTCGGCCCCGGCCAAGCCCGGCGAGGCCAAAACGGCCGAAACCGCCGCCAAAAAGCCCAAGCCCGGCGAATCCCCGCCCCCGGCCGCGCCGGTCAAGGCCGCCCGGCCCATGTGGAAGCTCGCCATGCAGCTGGAGCCGCGCATTGAGGGGGCCATCGTGTCCATGGAGCCGCGCACCGGCGAGGTCGTGGCCTGCGTGGGCGGCTTCTCCTTCGAAAAAAGCCAGTTCAACCGGGCCACCCAGTCCTTCCGCCAGCCCGGTTCGTCGTTTAAGCCCATCGTCTACTCCGTGGCCATGGACAACGGCATGACCCCGGCCACCGTGGTCATGGACGGCCCCTTCTCCTATGTCGATCCCTGGAGCAAGCAGGTCTGGACTCCGGGCAACTACGAAGGCGACTACGGCGGCCCCATGACCATCCGCTCGGCCCTGGCCAAGTCCAAAAACCTCGTCACCGTGCGGGTGGCCCAGCAGGTGGGCATGAAAAAGATCGTGGAGCGCGCCCAGGAACTGGGGCTTCGCGGCGATTTCGGGCCGTATCTGCCGGTCAGCCTCGGGGCCGTGGCCGTCAATCTCCTGGACATGGTCCGGGCCTACTCGGCCTTTGCCCGGGACGGCTCCACCATCAACCCGCGCTTCATCCTCGACGTCAAAAGCCCCTGGGGCGAGGAAGTCTGGGTCAACAAGCCCGAGGTCAAGCAGGTCCTGTCGCCCCAGACCGCCTACGTCATGGACTGCCTGCTCAAGGAAGTCGTGCGGGCCGGCACGGCCACGGCGGCCAAGGTCCTCAATCGTCCCCTGGCCGGCAAGACCGGCACCACCAACGATTTCCAGGACGCCTGGTTCATGGGCTTCTCGCCCTATCTGCTCACCGGCTGCTACATCGGCTTCGACCAGCCCAAGTCCATGGGCAAGGGCGAAACCGGCGGCCGGGCCTCGCTGCCCATCTGGCTCTCCTACCGTAAGGCCGTGGAAGACGACTATCCGGTGGAAGACTTCTCACGCCCGCCCGGGATCATCATGGGCGCCGTGGACGGCGTGCCCATGGCCTTCAAGGAAGGCACGGAAAAGAGTTCCGTGGCCAGCATCATGGACGAAGAACAGGAAAAAGCCTTCTTGACCGACCCCAACGCGCCGCTCGGCAAGGGCGAGGATCTGCTGAAGCAGATGTTTTAGGGAAGGGGAGAGGGCCGCGAAGAAGAGAGAAGAGGCCTCCGGCGGGGGGGGGGGGGGGGGGGGGGGGGGGGGGGGGGGGGGGGGGGGGGGGGGGGGGGGGGGGGGGGGGGGGGGGGGGGGGGGGGGGGGGGGGGGGGGGGGGGGGGGGGGGG
>JAEZAR010000453.1 GCA_023430425.1 Actinomycetes bacterium
GGCCGACACGACGCGGTCCGGGCTGGGGGCCAGCACCCGCACCGCGTCGGCGCGCCAGAACCGCGCGCCCGGGTCGGCGTCCGTGAGCTCCGCCTCGACGACCTCGCCGGGCAGCGTGTGCCGCACGAAGACGACCCGGCCCTCGTGGCGGGCCACGCAGTGCCCGCCGTGGGCGACGGCGCCGATCTCGAGGGTGACGGTCACGACGCGGGACCGTCGGGGGCGGCCAGCGCCGACGACTCGAGCTGCCACGGGACGCTCGCCACCACCACCCCGGGCGTGAAGAGCAGCCGGCTCTTGAGCCGCAGCGCGCTCTGGTTGTGCAGCAGCTGCTCCCACCAGTGCCCGACCACGTACTCCGGCACGTAGACCACGACGAGGTCCCGCGGGCTCTCCCGTCGGATCGACTTGACGTAGCCGAGCACCGGCCGGGTGATCTCGCGGAAGGGCGAGTCGAGGACGCGCAGGGCGACGGGGATCTCGAGCGCCTCCCACTGGTCGCGCAGCGCCGCCGTCGACTCCGGGTCGACGGCGACCGTGACCGCCTCCAGCACGCTGGGCCGGGTGGCCCGCGCGTAGGCGATCGCGCGCATCGCCGGCTTGTGCAGCCGCGCGAGCAGCACGATGGCGTGCACGCGGCTCGGCAGCGCGCGCGCAGCACCGGCGTCGTCGCCCAGCGCCAGCTCGGCCGCGACCTGGTCGTAGTGGCGACGCACCGCGGACATCAGTGCGAACACGACGCCCATCGCGAGCAGGGCGATCCACGCCCCCCGCGTGAACTTCGAGACCAGCACCACGACGAGCACCGTCGCGGTCAGCCCCAGGCCCGTCATGTTGATCGCGCGCGACCGCGTCATGGTGCGGCGCGCGGCCGGGTCCGGCTCCGTGCGCAGCGCACGGTTCCAGTGCCGGACCATGCCGAGCTGGCTCAGGGTGAACGAGACGAAGACGCCGACGATGTACAGCTGGATGAGGCGAGTGACCTGCGCGTCGAACGCCCAGATGAGGACCCCGGCGCCCAGGGCGAGCGTGACGATCCCGTTGGAGAACGCGAGCCGGTCGCCGCGGGTGTGCAGCTGGCGCGGGAGGAAGCCGTCCTTGGCCAGGATCGAGCCCAGCACGGGGAAGCCGTTGAACGCGGTGTTCGCGGCGAGCACGAGGATGAGGCCCGTCGCGAACGTCACCAGGTAGAACGCGGGTGGGAAGCCGTCGAAGACGGCCCCGGCCAGCTGACCGAGCACCGGGTGCTGCACGTAGTCCTCGCCCACCGGCACGCCGTCGCGCAGCAGCTGCTCGGCCGGGAACTCGACGACGTGGACGCCGGTGAGCCGGGCGAGCACGAGGCTCGACATGAGGAAGGTCACCGACAGGCAGCCCAGCAGCAGCAGGGTCGTCGCGGCGTTCCGGCTCTTCGGCCTGCGGAAGTTCGGGACGCCGTTGCTGATCGCCTCCACGCCGGTGAGGGCGGCGCTGCCGGACGCGAACGCCCGCAGGATCAGCAGGGCCCCGCCGAGCCCGACGAGCCCCTGCTCGTAGCCCGTCTCCGCGAGGACCTCGAGGTCCGCGGTCTCCGACATCGGCAGGTCCCCGAGCAGGTACCGCACGAACCCGGTGACCGCCAGGCCGCCGACCGCAGCCATGAACGCGTACGTGGGGATCGCGAAGAGCCGGCCCGACTCCCGCACGCCCCGCAGGTTGGCGATCATGAGCAGCGTCACGAGCGCGAGCGCGAACGCCACCTCGTGCCCGCGCAGCGCCGGGATCGCCGACGCCGCGTACTGGGCACCGGAGGAGATCGAGACGGCGACGGTGAGCGCGTAGTCCACGAGCAGGGCGCTGGCCACGCCGACGCCGGCCCGGGGGCCGAGGTTGGTGGTGACGACCTCGTAGTCGCCGCCGCCCGAGGGGTAGGCGTGCACGTTCTGGCGGTAGGAGGCGACGACGACGACGAGGACGACGACGACGGCGAGCCCCACCCACGGGGAGATGAGCGCCGCCCCGAGACCGGCGATCGACAGCGTGAGGATGATCTCGTCGGGCGCGTAGGCCACCGAGGAGAGCGCGTCCGACGCGAACACCGGCAGGGCGATCCGCTTCGGCAGGAGGGTGTGGCTCAGGCGGTCGCTCCGGAACGGGCGACCGAGCAGCAGGCGCTTTGCTGCGCCGGCGATGTCGGACACGGGAGCCCATGCTAGGCCCGCGCGCGGACCGCGCAGGCCTCGTGACGGGCCTCGACGCCACGGACCACGGGCGTGCGGCACCCCCCGGCCGGTGTAGCGTCAGCAGACGTGCACTTCGTCATCATGGGGTGCGGGCGCGTCGGCGCCACGCTCGCCCAGTCCCTCGAGGGACGCGGCCACTCGGTCGCCGTCATCGACCAGAACCCCGAGGCGTTCCGGCGGCTCGACGCGGACTTCAGCGGCAAGAAGGTGACGGGGCTCGGGTTCGACCGCGGGACGCTGGTCCAGGCCGGCATCGAGGACGCCTACGCGTTCGCGGCGGTCTCCGACGGCGACAACTCGAACATCATCTCCGCCCGGGTGGTGCGGGAGACCTACGGGGTCGGCAACGTCGTCGCCCGCATCTACGACCCGCACCGGGCCGAGATCTACCAGCGCCTCGGGATCCCCACGGTGGCGACGGTCCGCTGGACGGCCGACCAGGTGCTGCGCCGGATGCTCCCGATGGGGGCCACCGACGAGTACCGCGACGCGTCGGGGCGGGTCGTGATGGCCCAGCTCGACGTCCACCCGGGCTGGCTCGGCCGCCCCGTGGCCGACCTGGAGCCCGCGACGGGTGCCCGGCTGGCGTTCCTCACCCGCTTCGGCGACGGCATTCTGCCGGGCCCGGACACGGTGCTCCAGGAGCACGACCTCGTCCACATGCTCGTCGTCGCCGACGACCTGCCCAAGGTCGAGCGCGTGCTCACCCGTGCCCCCGCGCCGGAGGTCGACTGATGCGCGTCGTCATCGCCGGGGCCGGCTCCGTGGGCCGGTCGATCGCCAACGAGCTGCTGCTCTCGGGCCACGAGGTGACCCTCGTCGACCGCCAGCCGAGCGCGATGCGCGTCGCGTCCGTGGCCGAGGCCGACTGGCTGCTCGCGGACGCCTGCGAGCTGTCCAGCCTCGAGCAGGCCCGCGTCGACGAGAGCGACGTCGTCGTCGCCGCCACCGGCGACGACAAGGTCAACCTCGTGGTGTCCTTCCTCGCCAAGACGGAGTTCGGCGTCCCGCGGACGGTGGCGCGGGTGAACAACCCGAAGAACGAGTGGATGTTCGACGAGGCCTGGGGCGTCGACGTGGCGGTCTCGACGCCACGCATCATGACGGCGATGGTCGAGGAGGCCGTCGCGGTCGGCGACCTGGTGAAGATCTTCACGTTCCACCAGTCGGGCGCGGAGATCCTCGAGGTGACGCTGCCCGTCGACTCCCCGATGGTGGGGACGCTCGTGGGCCAGGTGGTGTGGCCGCGGGACACGGTGCTGGCCGCGATCGTGCGCAGTGCTCAGCCGCTGGCGCCGACCGTGGACGACACGCTCGAGGCGGGCGACGAGCTGCTCATCGTGGCGGGTTCGGAGGCGGACCTGGACGGTCTGCACGAGCTCCTCGCGACCCCACGAGCAGCCACGTGACCCACAGGGTCGCCGCGAAGAGCGGGACCCCCATCGCCAGGCGCGCGGTGCCCAGCCAGCCGAGCTGGTCGTCCCCGGCCGCCCACAGCGGCACCTGCACCCCGAGCCTGGCCGCGAACATGACCGCCCACAGCCACGAGGCCCACACGTAACGACGGCGCAGGTGGTCCTGCCCGGGGTCGGTCCGCCAGGACATGTCCTCCCCGCGCAGCAGGCTCACGACGACGCCGACCACCGGCCGGCGCACCGCCAGCGAGAGGAGGATCCCGACGAGCCACGCGGCGTTGAGCAGGAAGCCCCCGACGAAGTAGTTGCCCGCGCGCCCGGTCCACCACGCCCAGGCCACCCCGACGCCGACGCCGAGCACGCCGGCGAAGGCCTGGGTCACCGGCGTCCGCTGCACGAGGCGCACGACGACGGCCCCGACGGCGACGGCGGCCGCGGCGACGAGCGCCGGCCCGAGGCTCCGGTCGGCCACGAGGAACACCACGACGAACACCAGGCCGGGGAGGGTGGACTCGACGAGCCCGCGCACGCCGCCGACGGCGTCGGCGAACGAGAACTCGTCCGCCGTCAGGGCCCGCAGGCCGCGCAGCTCCCCCCCGGGGGCGGTGCGCTCCCCGTCCGTGGGGGCCCTCACCGCAGGGCTGTCGGGGAGGTCGGGTGCGTCGGCCCCGCGGACGCCGTCGGCGGCCTCCCGGCCGGTGCCCTCGCTCACGCGGGGCCCTCCCGGCGCGGCGCCAGCTCGTAGCGCGGGTTGTACATCGTGGGGCGCCCGTCACGCGTGCTCACGAAGCCGGTCAGGCGCACCCGGCGCCCTGGCTCGACGCCGGCGATGCGCCGCTGCCCGAGCCACACCACCTGGACGGAACCCGTGCCGTCGTAGAGCTCGGCCTCGAGCGCCGGCACCCCGCGGCGGGGGCGCAGGGTCACGCTGCGCAGCACGCCGAACACCTCGGCGCGGGACCGCGGACGCAGCCCCGCCACCTGCGCACAGCCCTGGCTCCGGGCGAGCGCGCGCTCCTCGGACGCCTCGATCTCGGCGCGGGAGGCGAGCATCGCGCGCAGGCCCGCCCGCACCCCGGTCGCGCCGGTGCGGACCCGGCCGCCTGTCGTGCTCGGACCATGCCCCACGTCAGTGCACCTCGGTGATCTTGGGCCCGCGGCGCAGCGGGTCGAAGGTCGTCGCGGTCGGGGTCGCGGGCTC
>JAEZAR010000071.1 GCA_023430425.1 Actinomycetes bacterium
GTGCCGGCGAGGACGTGACACCCGACGAGTCGGCTCCGGCGCGGACCAAGCCGGCGGCCAAGGCGGCGAAGGCGGCCGGGTCGGCGAAGGCCGCCGCCGTCACCGGGACGGGCAAGGCCACCTCCCGGCGTGCCGGCGCGAAGGCTGCGGCGGCCCCCGCGGCCGAGGTGCCCGCGGGCACGGACGACGAGCTCGAGGGCGACGACGCCGAGCCCGAGGACATCGACCCGGAGGACGTCGCCGAGGTCGAGGTCCCGGAGGACGTCACGGACCTCGAGGACGAGGACGAGGCCGGGACGGAGGCCGAGCCCGCGGACGAGGACGCGTCGGACGACGACGCCGCGCCGGCCACCGCGGCGGCCGAGCCCGCCGCGGAGGACGAGGCCGACGAGGTCGGGTTCACCGTCTCCGACGCGGACGACGATGACGCGCCCGCCCAGCAGGTCGTGACCGCGGGTGCCACCGCCGACCCCGTCAAGGACTACCTGAAGCAGATCGGCAAGGTCGCGCTCCTCAACGCGGAGCAGGAGGTCGAGCTCGCGAAGCGCATCGAGGCCGGCCTGTTCGCCGAGGAGAAGCTCGCCAGCACGCCGAACGTGGAGCCGAAGCTGCGCCGCGAGCTGGAGTGGATCGCCCAGGACGGCCGCCGCGCGAAGAACCACCTCCTCGAGGCGAACCTGCGCCTGGTCGTCTCGCTCGCCAAGCGCTACACCGGCCGCGGGATGCTCTTCCTGGACCTGATCCAGGAGGGCAACCTCGGCCTGATCCGCGCGGTCGAGAAGTTCGACTACACCAAGGGCTACAAGTTCTCGACCTACGCGACGTGGTGGATCCGGCAGGCCATCACGCGGGCGATGGCCGACCAGGCACGCACCATCCGCATCCCGGTGCACATGGTCGAGGTCATCAACAAGCTCGCGCGCGTGCAGCGCCAGATGCTCCAGGACCTCGGCCGGGAGCCGACGCCGGAGGAGCTCGCCAAGGAGCTGGACATGACCCCCGAGAAGGTGGTCGAGGTCCAGAAGTACGGCCGTGAGCCCATCTCGCTGCACACGCCGCTCGGCGAGGACGGCGACAGCGAGTTCGGGGACCTCATCGAGGACTCCGAGGCGGTCGTCCCCGCGGACGCCGTGAGCTTCACCCTGCTCCAGGAGCAGCTGCACCAGGTGCTGGACACGCTCTCCGAGCGTGAGGCCGGCGTGGTCTCGATGCGGTTCGGCCTCACCGACGGCCAGCCCAAGACGCTCGACGAGATCGGCAAGGTCTACGGGGTCACGCGCGAGCGGATCCGGCAGATCGAGTCCAAGACCATGTCGAAGCTGCGCCACCCGAGCCGGTCCCAGGTCCTGCGCGACTACCTGGACTGACCTCGCGCGACCCTGGGTGTCCGGCTGCGGCCGGGCACCCCGCAGGCGTCGGGCGGGCATCCGCGCGTCGGGCGCGCATCCGTAGGTCGGGCGCACATCCGTGCGTCCGGACCCCTGACGGCGGGTCCCGATGTCGGCGTGTACGCCACCTGCATCGGGGGGAGGGGGCGGGCGGGTCAGCCCGCAGGGCCGGCGAACACCGTGAGCTCGGCGAGGAGCCAGGTCACCGCGGCGGCGAGCGCGAGACCCAGCTCGATGAGCATGCCCAGGGCCGACATCCGGATGGCGAGCCATGCCGACGCCCAGGCAGCCGACCGGTCGCCGAGACGCCGGTACTCCATGGCGTAGAGCCCCGCGGGGAAGAAGACGAACAGGCCGACCACGGGCAGGACGAAGAACCCGACGAGCCCGGCCAGGCCCGCGACCACGAAGGTCGACCGCGGCACGCCCGACTGCGCCACCCGTCGACCGGGCACGAGGTAGCTCGCACCCCACCCGGCGGCCAGCAGCGCCACGACGAGCACCAGGACCGCCCACGCCCAGCCCCCGGTGTCGAGTGCCCAGACGAGGACGGCCGCAGCGATGATCACCGAGCCGGGCAGGACGGGCACGACGATGCCTACGAGCCCCACCAGGATCGCCAGCCCGACGCCGATCGCGACGAGGTCCACGTCAGCTCCTCACAGTGGTGGCCGGCTCGCCACGGCGCGGGACGGGCCGGACATGACAGGTCCGGCCGGGTGGAGCCGGCCGGACCTGGGTCATCGGAGCGGGGGGGGGCGTCAGCGCGCGGCGGCGCCGTGCTCCTCGTGCAGACGCTCCGTCTCGTCCTGCACGTGGATCGCGACGTCGGAGTACGCGGCCGCGTGCCGACGCGCATGGTGCGCGCAGAAGAGGAGCTCGCCCTTGGCCAGCACCACGCGGACGTACGCCTGCGCGCCGCAACGGTCGCAGCGGTCGGCTGCGGTCAGCGGTGTCGGTGTCGGTGTCGTGGTGGTCACGGCTCCATGTAACCATCGCTCCCCGCCGTCGGTCGCATCGAGAGCGCCAGGTTCGCTACCCGCGAATCGAACCGGTACCCGACCGAGACCCCGCGGTGACCTCCGCCCGCCGGCCCCGGCGGGGTCCGCAGCCCCTCGCCGGGCCGTCCGGGTGCCGTGCCGGTTCGGCTGCCGTGCCGGCTCGGCTGCCGGGCCAGTCCGACTGCCGGGCCAGTCCGACTGCCGGGCGGTTCGGGCGCCGGGCCAGTCCGGGTCCCGGGCCCGTCCGGTGCCCCGCCGTCCCCGGGGTCGGCACGCCTGCCGGGCCGCGCACCGGCGACCGCTTACCCTCGTGGGGTGACGAGCACCCTGTCGGAGTCCAGCTACACCGCGCGCCACCTCTCGGTCCTCGAGGGGCTGGAAGCGGTCCGCAAGCGCCCCGGCATGTACATCGGCACCACCGACTCCCGCGGCCTCATGCACTGCGTGTGGGAGATCATCGACAACGCCGTCGACGAGGCCCTCGCCGGCCACTGCGACCAGATCGACGTCGTGCTGCACGCGGACTCCTCGGTGGAGGTGCGCGACAACGGGCGCGGCATCCCCGTGGACATCGAGCCCAAGACGGGCCTCACCGGGGTGGAGGTCGTGTTCACCAAGCTCCACGCGGGCGGCAAGTTCGGCGGCGGCTCGTACGCGGCGTCGGGCGGCCTGCACGGCGTGGGCGCGAGCGTCGTCAACGCGCTCTCCGCCCGGCTCGACGTCGAGGTCGACCGCGGCGGCCGCACGCACCGGATGACCTTCCACCGCGGGGAGCCGGGCACCTACGACGACCAGGCCCACGGCGGCGTGCCCGGCCCGGAGGCGCCGTTCACCCCGTTCGTCGAGGCGTCGGAGCTCGCCCTCGTCGGCAAGGTCGCCCGTGCGCGCACCGGCACGCGGGTGCGGTACTGGGTCGACCGGCAGATCTTCCCCGCGACGGCGACGTTCTCCTACGACGAGCTCGTCTCGCGCGTGCGCCAGACGACGTTCCTGGTGCCCGGCCTGCGCGTCACGGTCCGGGACGAGCGGCGGATGCCGGGCACGCCCGGGGCGGACGGCCCGCACGAGGAGAGCTTCGTCGCGGCCGGTGGCACCGTCGACTTCGTCGACTTCCTGGCGCCCGACACGCCGCTGACCGACACGTGGCGCCTGACCGGGACCGGCACCTTCACCGAGACCGTGCCCGTCCTCGACGACCGCGGGCACCTCACCTCCCAGGCGGTGGAGCGCACCTGCGAGGTCGACGTCGCACTGCGCTGGGGCACGGGCTACGACACCGAGGTCCGCACGTTCGTCAACATCATCTCCACGCCGAAGGGCGGCACCCACCTCGCGGGGTTCGAGCAGGCCCTCGTCAAGACGCTGCGCAAGCAGGTCGAGGTCAACGCCCGCCGGCTCAAGCTCGGCGCGAAGGAGACTGCGGGGGAGCGCATCGAGAAGGACGACATCCTCGCCGGGCTCACCGCCGTCCTCACGGTCCGCCTCGCCGAGCCGCAGTTCGAGGGCCAGACCAAGGAGGTGCTCGGCACCGGACCGGTGCGCGGCATCGTCGCCAAGGTCGTCGAGGCGGAGCTCACCGCGCTGCTCACCTCCACCAAGCGGGACCACAAGGCCCAGTCGGCGCTCCTGCTCGACAAGGTCGTCGCCGAGATGCGCGCCCGACTGTCCGCCCGCAAGCAGAAGGAGATCTCGCGCCGCAAGAACGCGCTCGAGACGTCGGCGCTGCCCGCCAAGCTGGCGGACTGCCGCAGCGACGACGTCGAGCGGAGCGAGCTGTTCATCGTCGAGGGCGACAGCGCCCTCGGCACCGCCAAGCTCGCCCGGCAGTCGGACTTCCAGGCCCTCCTGCCGATCCGCGGCAAGATCCTCAACGTCCAGAAGGCGTCCGTGGCGGACATGCTCAAGAACGCGGAGTGCGCCGCGATCATCCAGGTGATCGGCGCCGGGTCCGGACGCAGCTTCGACCTGGAGGCCGCTCGCTACGGCAAGATCGTCATGATGACGGACGCCGACGTCGACGGCGCGCACATCAGGACCCTGCTGCTGACGCTGTTCTACCGCTACATGCGCCCGCTCGTGGACGCGGGCCGCGTGTTCGCCGCCGTCCCGCCGCTGCACCGCGTCGAGCTCGTCGGGGGCGCGAAGCCCGAGTACGTCTACACCTACTCCGAGGCTGAGCTGCACCAGACCCTGGCGCGGCTGCAGAGGTCCGGCCGCCGCTACAAGGACGACATCCAGCGCTACAAGGGCCTCGGCGAGATGGACGCCGACCAGCTCGCGGAGACGACCATGGACCCCCGGCGCCGCACGCTGCGCCGGGTCACCGCGCGCGACGCCGCGGCCGCCGAGCAGGTCTTCGAGCTCCTCATGGGGTCCGACGTCGCCCCGCGCCGCGACTTCATCGTCGCGGGCGCGGCCGAGCTGGACCGGGCGCGCATCGACGCCTGACGCCCTTGGATAGGTTGGACCCGTGAGCCCGGAGCCCCTCGCCGTCCGCGCCGACCCGCCGGACGCGCTCGACCTGCCCCCGGCCCACCTGGAGCTCGTCTGGCGGCCGCTCCAGGCCGGCGACCTCGACGCACTCGAATCCCTGGTGTCCACCGTGGAGGACGCCGACCGCGCGCCGGTGCGCACGTCGCGCGCCGAGCTCGAGGAGATCTTCGGCGAGCCGTGGCGCGACCTCCAGCGCGACAGCCTCGGCGGCTTCGACGGCGACGGGGACCTGCGTGCCTACGGGCTCGTCACGGTCCGCCCGGGCGATCAGCGGACGGTCCGGGCGTTCCTCGCCGGCACGGTCCACCCGCAGTGGCGGGGCCGCGGCATCGGCCGGTCGCTCCTGGCCTGGATGGAGGGTCGCGGACGGCAGAAGCTCGCCGAGTCCGGCAAGGACCTGCCCGGGCGGCTCGCGGTGTTCGTCGACGAGGAGGCGAGGGACCAGCGGCGCCTGTACGCGGCCGCCGGGTTCAGCCCGATCCGGTGGTACACCCAGATGCGCCGCGACCTGTCAGACCCGCTGCCACGTGTCGCCCCGCCCGAGGACGTCCGGGTCGAGCCGTGGAGCGAGGCCGTCGACGAGGCCGTCCGCCTCGCGCACAACGAGGCCTTCGCCGACCACTGGGGCTCCGAGCCCCGGGCGCCCGAGGACTGGCGGCACGGGCCGCACTTCGTCCCGGGCTGGAGCTTCGTCGCGCGCGACGACGCCGGCGACGTGGTCGGCTACGCGCTCTCGGGCCGCTACGACCAGGACTTCGACGTCCAGGGGTACAGCTTCGGGTACACCGACCTGCTCGGCGTCCGCCCCGCGTGGCGCGGCCGGCGGGTGGCCGTCGCCCTGCTCTCGGCGACCATGGCGGCGTTCCGGGACGACGGCATGCAGTACGCGATGCTCGGCGTCGACACCGCGAACCCGTCGGGTGCGCACGGGCTCTACCAGCGGCTGGGCTACGAGCCGATCCACGGCGAGGTGCTCTACAGCGTCGAGATCTGACGGCCGCCCGCGCCGGTGGGGCGGCCGCCCGCGCCGGTGGGGCGGCCAGCCGCGCGGCGTCAGCCGACCGTGTGCACCGGCGC
>JAEZAR010000089.1 GCA_023430425.1 Actinomycetes bacterium
CAAGTTCGCGGCGCTGGACCTGCTCGCGGGCAAGGGCTTCGCGACCGCGTACGAGCGCGGCACCTGCACCCTCGACTGGGCCATGTGCGTCGTCGTCAGAACCGTCCCCGCGGCGGGCACCACGCAACCCGCGGGGTCGAAGGTCACGATCTGGCTGGCCGACGACCCGGCGGGCCTCCTGGCGAACCGGGTGGCGATCCCACTCGAGGTGCTCGGCATGGCCAAGCACCCCGCGCTCGACCTCCTGGCCTCCAAGGGCTTCGACGCCGCGTACGACCGGGGCACGTGCACCCTCGAGTGGAGCCAGTGCGTCGTGGACCACACGGTCCCGGCGGCGGGCACGACCCAGCAGAAGGGATCGCGGGTCACGATCGTGCTGCGTGACCCGGTCTGACCGGCGGTCCGCGCCGCCGGGCCGACCGGTCGTCCCGGCCCGCCGGCGGGCGCCCGGGGCCCGGGTGGTGGACAGTCGTGCCATGGCGCTCGACCCGGAGGCGACCGGCACCGACGACCTCGACCGCGCGCGGCGTCACCGCACCGCGCGCCGCGTGGCCGACCTCATCACGGCCGTCGCCGCGGGCTTCGTCGTCTTCCTCCTGCTCAACCCGGCGAGCGGCACCGGTGCCGAACCGGCGTGCACGTCGGCGTTCGGGTTCGGCGTGCCCTGCGGCACCACGCTCGCCGGGGTGGCGGCCGGGACCACGACGTTCGTCGTCGGCGTCGTGCTGATCTGGGCCGCGGACCGCCGGCAGAGGAGGGCCGACCGTGCCCGGCGCCGACCCTCCGCTGACCGCCGCGGACCGGCCCCGTTCGCCCCTGACCGACCCTGACGGCCGGGTCCGCCGCGACCGCCGCGCGGCAGGTCAGGCCTGGATCATCTCCGCGACCTGGAACGCCATCTCCAGCGACTGCTGGTGGTTCAGGCGAGGGTCGACGAGCGTCTGGTACCGCAGCGGCAGGGCGTCCTCGTCGATCTCCTCCGAGCCGCCGAGCACCTCCGTCACGTCGTCACCGGTGAGCTCCACGTGCAGCCCACCCGGTACGGACCCGACCGCGCGGTGCACCTCGAAGAACCCGCGCACCTCGTCGAGCACCTCGGTCAGCCGGCGCGTCTTGATGCCCGACGCCGACGTGATCGTGTTGCCGTGCATGGGGTCGCACACCCACGTGACGACGCGGCCCGAGGCGGTGACCTTCTCCACGAGCGGCGGGAGCGCGTCGCGGATCCGGTCGGCACCCATCCGGGTGATGAAGGTCAGGCGGCCCGGCTGCTCGTGCGGGTTGAGGCGGTCCATGAGCGCGAACGCGTCGTCGGCGGTCGCGGTCGGGCCGAGCTTGACCCCCACCGGGTTGCGGACCCGAGACAGGAAGTCCACGTGCGCGCCGTCGAGCTGGCGGGTGCGGTCCCCGATCCACAGGAAGTGCGCCGAGCAGTCGTACGGCGTGCCCGTCCGCGAGTCGATGCGGGTCAGCGGCCGCTCGTAGTCGAGCAGGAGCGCCTCGTGGCTCGCGAAGAACTCCACTGTGCGCAGCGCGTCGAAGTCGGCGCCGCACGCGGCCATGAAGCGCATGGCCCGGTCGATCTGGGCGGCCACCTGCTCGTACGCCGCGTACGCCGGGTTCGCGGTGAAGCCGCGGTTCCACTCGTGCACGCGCCGCAGGTCGGCGAAGCCGCCGGTGGTGAACGCCCGGACCAGGTTCAGCGTCGCCGCGGAGCGGTGGTAGGCCTCGACGAGCCGCCGGGGGTCGGGCACGCGCGCCTCGGGGGTGAAGTCGTGCCCGTTGATCGCATCCCCGCGGTACGCCGGGAGCGTCACGCCGTCCCGGGTCTCCGTCTCGGCGCTCCGGGGCTTGGCGTACTGACCCGCCATCCGGCCCATCTTCACCACCGGCAGGCTCGCGCCGTAGGTGAGGACGACGGCCATCTGCAGGATGGTCTTGATCTTGTTCCGGATGGTGTCGGCCGTCGCCTCCGCGAAGGTCTCCGCGCAGTCCCCGCCCTGGAGGACGAAGGCCTCGCCGCGCGCCGCGGCCGCGAGCCGGCCGGTGAGCACGTCCGCCTCGCCCGCGAACACGAGCGGCGGGAGCGCGGAGAGCTCGCGGCCGACCGCTGCCAGCGCGTCGGCGTCGGGCCAGGCCGGCTGCTGCCGCGTGGGCAGGCTCCGCCAGGCGTCCAGCCCCTCGACGACGCCGGGCGCCGCCTCGACGCTCATGACCCGGCCGGGGCGAACGGCTGCCCGATGCCCTCGAGCAGCGCGCGGAACCAGTCCTGGTGCACGTCGAAGGCCTTCCCGCCGGCGATCCGCGGGAACGCGATCGCCTTGAGCCGGTCGCCGTCCTCCTCGTCGTGCCCGATGACGCCGGCCTCGCCGCGCAGCGCGCACTCGACCGCGAGGTCGGTCATCGACTTGATGAGGCGCAGGTCCTCGGCGTTCGCCGCGGCCGCGCGCGAGTAGTACCCGGACTTCTGCACCATGACCTTCTCCGCACCCAGCTTGGCCGCGAACTGCTTCGCGAACCACTGCCCGGGGTTGATCGTGTCGAGCGCCACGTGCCCGAACGCGTCGCGCTGCACGGTCTCCCCCGCCGCCTCGAGCTGGGCGACGATCTCGTGCATGCCGGCGCCCTCGGACAGGAAGATGGTGACGTTGCCGAGGGTGTCCATGACCCCGCGCAGGCGCGCGGCCTCCGCGTCGATGTCGATCTCCAGCTCGGGCACGAACACCGCGTGGACGTCCCAGCGCTCACGGGTGAGCCCGATGCCCGGCACCCACTCCTGCGTGTCTAGCCACTCGCGGTACTTCACGGCGGCCGCCGCGGTCAGCCACCCGCAGTGCCGGCCCATGACCTCGTGCACGATGAGCATCCGCGGCCCGGACCGGTGCTCGCCGATGATGTTGCGCGCGAACCCCGCGGTCTGCTCGGCCGCCGTCCACGCCCCCAGCGACTGCCGGATGGGCACGACGTCGTTGTCGATGGTCTTGGGCAGGCCGACCACCGTGAGGTGGTAGCCGTTCTCCTCGAGGTACGCGGCGAGGTCCGCGGCCGTGGTGTTCGTGTCGTCGCCACCGATGGTGTGCAGCACGTCCACGCCGTCCGACTTGAGCTGCTCCGCGGCGACCTGGAGCGGGTCCTGGCCCTCGCTGACGAGCCCGCGGCGGACGGCGTCGGCGACGTTGGTCAGCTTGACCCGCGAGTTGCCGATGGGGCTGCCGCCGAACCTGTGCAGCAGGCCGGCCTTGGCGCGCGTCTCGGCGTCGATGACGATCTTGTCCCCGCGCAGCAGGCCGTGGTAGCCGTGCTGGTAGGCGATGATCTCGACCTCCGGCGCGATCTCCGTGTAGCGCTCGATGAGGCCACCGATCGCGGACGACAGGCACGGCGCGAAACCGCCGGCGGTCAGCAGGGCGACACGGCGAACCGTCATGGCACGACACCTTCCGTAGAGCTGTGCACGGGGAGTCCCGACCAGGGGTGAGGCTCCCGGGACCGGCTCATCCTACTGAGGCGCGTCACCCTCCTCCGGCGCAACCGGCACCTGGACGTCCGGCGACGGCCGGCCGCCGGGGGCGCCGTGCCCGTGCTCGGCCGAAGGGACCTCGTCGGCCCGGTGACCTGCGGCGATGCGGGCCTTCGCGGTCGCCGCGTACATGTCCACGTACTCCTGGCCGGACAGGCTCATCAGCGCGTACATGATCTCGTCGGTGACGGCGCGCAGGATGAACCGGTCGTGCTCCATGCCGCGGTACCGCGAGAAGTCCAGCGGCTCGCCGACGACGACACCCACCCGGCGCGGGCGCGGGACGACGCTGCCCAGCGGCTGGGCGAGGTGGGTGCCGATCATCGCGACCGGGACCACCGGCGCCCCCGACTCCAGCGCGAGCCGCGCGACGCCCGTCTTGCCGCGGTACAGGCGGCCGTCGGGGCTCCGGGTGCCCTCCGGGTAGATGCCGAAGAGGCCGCCCTCCTCCAGGATCGACAGCCCGGTGCGCAGCGCGGCCTCGGACTTCTTGCCCCCGCCCCGGTCCACGGGGATGGTGCCCACGCCCTTGAAGAACCCTGCCTTCAGCCGGCCGGTCACACCGCGCCCGGTGAAGTACTCCTCCTTGCCGATGAAGCGCACCTTGCGCGGCACCACGATCGGGAGCACGAAGGAGTCGATGACGGCGAGGTGGTTGCTCGCGAGGATCGCGGGCCCGCTGCTCGGCACGTTGGCCGCACCGCGCACCCACGGCCGGAACCACGCGCGCAGGAGGGGGCCCACCAGCGCCCTCATCACCCAGTAGAACAATCGGTCACCTCCGCGATGTGCGCCGACGGGACCGCCGACGCCGTGCGCGCGCACGCCCCCGCCGACTCTAGAGTGCTCTGCATGCCGCCACGTCCGCACGGCGCCGACGAGCCGGTCGAGCCCGGCCCGGAGGACGGGCGCCCGGAGGACGCCGGGGCGGGCCGCGACGAGCACGACCTAGACCCCGCGGAGGTCGAGGCCCGCTGGGCGGGGATCGTCACCGAGCTCGCCGGCTCGCCGGACCCGCGCTCGTGGGCCCCCGACCCGGCGGTCGAGGAGGCGGAGGACCACTTCACGCCGCCCGACCCCGGCCCGGTGCTCGGCGGCGACCCGCTGCTGACCCTGGCGTGGTCCGCCGTCGTCGGGGTGCCGCTGCTCCTCATGGTCGCGGTGGTCGCGTGGCGGTCCATCCCCGCGGTCGTGCTGCAGGCGGCCGGGGTCGCGTTCCTCGCCGGCGTCGGGCTGCTCCTGTGGCGCATGCCGCGCGACCGCGACTCGGACGCCGGGCCCGGCGCCGTCGTCTGAGCGGGCGC
>JAEZAR010000091.1 GCA_023430425.1 Actinomycetes bacterium
CCCCCGGCCCGGTCCGACGAGCGCCGCCACCACGACCACCATCGCGCCCGGCAGGAGCCGGACCAGCGCTGCGGGCAGGGCACCGCGCAGCGAGAGGACGACCCGTGGCACGGGCGGCACGGCCTCCGCGTGCGGCGGGGGGACGGGGGCCAGCCCGAAGAGCGCCCGGAGCCGGTTGCGGAGCAGCCAGAGCCTCATCGCAGCGTCCCCGGTCGACGGTGCGAGCGCCGCGACGCGAGCTGCAGCCGCTCCGTCGTCTGGCCGGCGTCGGCCCAGTGGAGCAGCTCGACGCCCGCCGCGGTCAGCTCCGCGAGCCGGTCGCGACGCTCGAGGCTCACGAGGCGGTGCGCGAGCCAGTGCCGCGCGTCGAGCCGTCCGGTGCGGATCCGCGGCAGCACGTCCACCGCGACGACCGCCTGCCCGGACCGGCGCCAGGCGCGCGCCATGTCCGCCGCCTCCGGGTCCAGGAACGTGGAGAACACGTAGACGAGCGAGCCCGTCGGCATGCGCGGAGGGCGCACGCGGCGCGGCGGGTCGCCCTCGGGGGCCACCATCGCGAGCTGCTGCACCACGCGGTCGAGCTGGCGCCGCCCGGTCCCCGGGCGCAGCTGCCGCCGCCGGACGCCGAGGTCCTCCACGGCCACGCGGTCGCCGACGGCGAGGTACCCCTCGGCCACCGAGACCGCGGCCTGCCGCGCGATGTCGAGGCTGGTCGCGTCGTCGGGCCGGATGGGCTGCATGCCGCTCCAGGTCACCGGGTCCGGGCCCACCTCGTCCCGCGAGTCGACGACGAGCACGACGAGCGCCTCGCCGAGGGCCATCGTGCGCCGCACGTACAGCTGCTCGAGCCGCGGGGACCGCCGCGCCGTGACCTTCCAGTCGACCTGCCGGGCCGTGTCGCCGGGGGAGAAGGGGTGGACGTCGCGCAGGCCGCCGCCCTGGCCCGGTCGCCGGGAGTCGTGCTGCCCGGTGAGCCCCCGCAGCCGCAGCGGCAGGGGGAGGGCGGGCATGCCCCGGCCCCGCGGCAGCACCGTGACGAGGTCGCTGGGCAGGTCGCCCACCGGGCCGACGAGCATCCCGGCGCCGCCGATCCCCTGGTGCTCCACCCGGAACAGCGGCTGGGGTCCCGTCCGCACCGACCGCGCGGCCGCCAGCAGGTCCCGGTGGTCGCTCACCGCCACGAGCGCCTCGGTGGTCCCGTGCTCCGGCCGCGTCACGCGCAGCCGGACGGCCGTGCAGCCCGGGGGCACGGTCACGCGGTAGGCACGCGTGAGCTCCCCGACGCCGGGCTCCGGCACGTCGCCGGGGTCCACCCACACCTCGCCCCGGGGCCGCACCCACGCCGCGTGCGCGGCGGCGAGCGTGGGTGCCAGACCCACCAGGGCGACGTCGGGCCGCCCGAGCAGCGCGCCCACCACCAGCAGCAGGACGCCGACGCCGGCCGCCCAGACCAGCGCGGGCGTCGGCACCCAGGCCGGCCCCGGACCGGACCCCTCGGGCTCCGCCATCAGCTCACCGGCACCGTGCTCGGCGTCGGCACGCGCTTGAGGACCTCCACCACCACGTCGTCGGCGACCACGCCGGCCGCCCACGTCGCCGGGTTGAGCGTGATGCGGTGCGCGAGCGCCGCGACGGCGACCTCCTTGACGTCCTCCGGGGCGACGAACCGCCGGCCTGCGATCACCGCGAGCGCTCGGGCGACGAGCATGAGCGCCTGCGACCCGCGGGGCGAGGCGCCGATCTCCACCGACTCGTGCCCCCGCGTGGCCGCGGCGAGGTCCACGCAGTACCGCACGATGTCGGCGTCCACGTGCACGGCCTCGACGCCCGCCTGCATCGCGAGCAGCGTGCCGGCGTCGACGACGCGGGCGACCGGCGCCTCCTCCTGGCGGCGTGCCAGCCGCCGCGTGAGGACGTCCACCTCGGCGTCGTGGTTGGGGTAGCCGACGGCGACGCGCACCATGAAGCGGTCGAGCTGCGCCTCCGGCAGCGGGTAGGTGCCCTCGTACTCGACGGGGTTCGAGGTCGCGACGACGTGGAACGGGCGCGCCATCGGGTAGGTCGTGCCGTCGACGGTCACCTGGCGTTCCGCCATCGCCTCCAGCAGCGCGGACTGGGTCTTGGGCGCGGTGCGGTTGATCTCGTCCGCGAGCAGCAGCCCGGCGAACACCGGCCCGGGCCGGAACCGGAACGACGCCGACTGCGGGTCCCACACCGCCGAGCCGGTGATGTCGCTCGGCAGCAGGTCGGGCGTGCACTGCACGCGCCGGAACTCCAGCCCGAGCGCGGTCGCGAGGCTGCGCGCCGCGAGCGTCTTGCCGAGCCCGGGGACGTCCTCGAACAGCACGTGCCCCCCGGCCAGGATCGCGGCGAGCGCGATCCGCAGCGGCTGCGTCATGCCGACGACGGCCGTGCCCACCTCGCGCAGGACGGCGTCCGCCGCGCGGGAGACCTCCACCGGGTTGGGGGTGGCGGGAGCGGGCGGTGAGGTCGGGTTCACGACGTGCCTCCGGACGGGGTGGGCGGCTCGAGGCGCTCGACGACCTCGACGCAGTGGGCGATGTCGGCCATGGACGGCATCGTGCCGCCCGGGGTGGTCAGGAGCAGCCAGGCGCGGTCGCCGAGCTCCGCGCGGGCCGCGCGCCGGACGTCGTCGCCGACGAGCGGGGAGGTCCGCGTGGCGGCGCTGAGGCCGCCCGGCACGACGACCCCGCGCAGCGCGAGGCGGCGGGTGGCGTCGCTGCGCAGCCGGCGGACGGCGAACTCCGTGAC
>JAEZAR010000224.1 GCA_023430425.1 Actinomycetes bacterium
GGTCGGCGCAGAACGCGACCAGCGGTGCCAGCGCGCGGGGCCACGTCATCTGCGGCGCGACCTCGGCGACGGCCCGCCGGGCCGCGGCGCCGGCCGGGGTCGTCAGGAGCGAGAAGAGCGCCTCGGCGAGGGCCTCCGGGTCCTCGGGCGGGACGACGGCGCCCATCCCGCGGGCGGCGACGAGCTCGGCGAACGCGTCGCCCTCGGTGCTGACCACGGGCAGCCCGGCCCAGATGTAGTCGAGGACCCGGGTGCGGAAGGCGAACTCGGTCTCCACGTGCGGGTGGTGGCAGCTGACCCCGACGTCGGCGTCGAGGAGCCAGTCCGCGCGCTGCTCGTACGGCACCCACTCCTCGTTGAAGAACACGTGCGTGCCGACGAGGCCGAGGTCCTCGGCCAGCCGCCGGGTCGCCGTCGCCACGGCCATCTCGGGGACGTCGGGGTTCGGGTGCCGCATGCCGAGGAAGAAGAGCCGGACGCCCGGGACGCGGGTGCGCAGCAGGTCCACCGCCCGCACGACGGTCAGCGGGTCGAACCAGTTGTAGACGCCGCCCCCCCAGAGGACGACCGTGTCGTCCGGCCCGATGCCGGGCACCGCGCCGCGGATGGCGTGCCGCTCCTGCCGGGGCGGGGTCGCGGGGATGCCGAAGGGGGCGACGTCCAGGAGCGAGCGCAGGGACGGGTCGGCGTCGTACGTGTCGGGGTTGACGCGGCCCGCGGCCGCCAGGTGCCCGAGCCACAGGTCGCGCTGGCGCCGGGAGGCGCACAGGAAGAAGTCGCCGCGCCGCACCTGGTCGTCCAGCTCGCCGAGGGCGAAGGCGAGGGCGCGGCGCCGCTCGGCGTCCGGCTTGTACCTGTCCACCTCGAGGGTCTCCAGCTGGAAGGGGTCGTACAGGTCCACCACCAGCACCTGGTCCGCGTCGTGGATCCAGCCGAACGCGTTGAGCACGAACCCCTGCACCACCACGACGTCGGACGCCTCGACGAGCGCGCGGAAGTCGCCGACCGCGACCTGGCGGGTCTCGAAGCCCTCGCCCCGCCGGGTGCAGCGGCCGAAGGTCACCAGGCGCACGTCGTGGTCGGCGCTGAGCGCCCGCGCGATCTCCCACGCCCGGATCGCCGGACCGGCCATCCGCTCGGCCAGCGTGTCGAGGGTGACCACCAGGACCCGTCGGCGGGCCGGCGGCGGGCCGGCCGTCGGGAGCGGCCGCCCGGCGGGCGACCGGGAGGCGTCGGCGGCGGTCACGACCACCTGCCGTCGAGGGCGACGTAGCCCCCGGACTCGACCGGGTCGCCGTGGTCGACGGTGAACCAGGCCGCCTCGCGCAGGTAGTCGTACACGTGGGTCGTGGTGTGGTCGACCGCGGAGGCGAGCACCTGGAAGCGCCCCGGCTGCAGCATGAGGCGGGGGATCCGGCACTCGACGGTCCCGGTGCCCTCGAGCGCCTCGATGGCGTGCCCCGCGTCGCGCGTGTTGTTCGCCCACAGGTACACGCCGTCCTGCGACTCGATCGCCAGGCCGAAGACCGGCCGCTCGACCCGCGCCGGGGCGCGGTACCCGATCCGGACGACGACCTCCTCGCCGGTCCGGGCGAACGCGCTCGGCCGGCCCCCGCGCAGCACCTCGACGTCGGTGATCGTCACCTCGCCGCTGCCCCACCGCACCCGCCCCTGCTCGTCGGTGTGGGCGTCGCTGCGGGTCGAGTCGAGATAGCGCTCGATGAGGGGGCGGGCCTCGCCGACGCCGACGAGCCGCCCGTGCTCGAGCCACGCCACGTTCTCCGTCATCGCCCGCAGCGACGGCATCGAGTGGCTGACCACGACGACCGTGCGGCCCTCGCGCCGGAACTGGGCGAACTTCTCCACGCACTTGTCCTGGAAGCCCGCGTCACCGACGGCCAGGACCTCGTCGACGAGCAGGATCTCCGGGTCCACGTTGATCGCGACCGAGAAGCCCAGCCGCACGTACATGCCGGAGGAGTAGTCCTTGACCGGCTGGTCGATGAACTTCTCGACCCCGGAGAAGTCGACGATCTCGTCGAACTTGGCGTCGATCTCCTTGCGCGACATGCCCAGGATCGACGCGTTGAGGTAGACGTTGTCCCGCCCGGAGAGCTCCGGGTGGAAGCCCGAGCCGACCTCGAGGAGGGCGGCGGTGCGGCCCGAGGACGCGATGGACCCCGAGTCGGGGGTGAGGATGCCCGCGATGCACTTGAGCAGGGTCGACTTCCCGGAGCCGTTGTCGCCGATGAGGCCGAACGTGCGCCCGGTGGGCACCTCGAAGCCGACGTCGCGCAGCGCCCAGAACTCCTCGTAGGCCGCCCGACGCCGGCGCATGACGACCGACTTCAGGCTCTGGTTGCGCTCGTGGTAGATGCGGAACCGCTTGGACACGTCCTCGACGCGGATGGCGGCGGTCACAGGAGCTCCGCCAGCCGGGCCTCGGAGCGCCGGAACACGCGGGCGCCGACGAGCAGGACGGCCACGGTCCACGCCAGGCAGTGGAGCACCGAGTCGAGCTCGGGCAGGCGCTGGTCGTACAGCAGGGTCCGGAACACCTCGACGAACCGCTCCATGGGGTTGAGCCGGTACACCTCGAACAGCCACGACCCGAACCGCTCCGTCTCCCGGGCGACGAAGGAGACCGGGTACAGGATCGGCGTCAGGTAGAACCACATCTGGAACAGGATCGTCGTCAGGTGCGCCATGTCCCGGAAGTGCACGTTGGCGATCGAGAAGATCATCGAGACGCCCGTCGCGAAGAGGGTCAGCACGGCCATCGCGACCGCGACCAGCGGCAGGAAGAGCAGCAGCCGCGGCCCGCCGACGACCAGCAGCACCACGGCGAGGACCGCCATCTCGATCAGCCAGGTGTACACGGTGGCGAGCGAGCCGGACGCGATGAGCGTGATCCGCGGGAACCACACCTTCTTGATGAGGTTCTCGTTGCCGGTGAGCGAGCTCATCCCCGCGTTGACGACGCCCGTGAAGAACGTCCACGGCAGCAGGCCGCACATGAGCCACAGCGGGAAGGTGTCGATCCCCGACGGGTCGCCGACGTCCGGCTCGAGCCGGATGATCAGCGCGAAGACGACCGTGTAGATGACCATGAGCGCCACGGGGTTCGCCAGCGACCAGGCCTGGCCCAGGGCGGTGCGCTTGTACTTGCCCTTGACCTCGCGGTTCGTGAGGTTGACGAGGAGCTCGCGGGAGTCCCGCAGGTCGCGCAGGAGTGCGATCACCGCGCCCTGCCCAGCACGGCCCGCAGCCGGCCGTAGAGAGCCCGCGGCACCGCGAGCGCGCGCATGGTCCGCGTCGAGGTCAGGGCGGCGACGTCGCCCGTCGCGCGGTCGCGCTCCGCCTGGAGGCGGTCCGCGTCCTCGCGCGCCTGCGCGAGCATGCCGGCCAGCTCGGCCGCCTCGCTGCGCGCCGCGGCGACGTCGGCCCCCGGGGCGTCCGCCGGCACCGCGCGCAGGACGAACTGGTAGGTCAGGGCGTCCGGCTGGCGCCGCACCCAGTCGACGACCCCGGCGGGCAGGGCGTCGGCGTCCACCGCCACCTCGGCGTCCAGCGGGTCCAGCCGCGTGGTCCGCACCTCTGTCGCGACGAAGCCGGCGTCGGCGAGGAGGCGGTGCAGCGACTCCCGGGTCACGAACCTGATGTGGGTGCGGTCGAGCAGGCCCGTGTCGGTGTACTGCCAACGCCCCTGGAGCAGGGCGAGGCGCACGGAGCCGTGCGCCACGTTGGGGATCGAGATGACGACGTGGCCGCCGTCGGCGAGCACGTCGCGCGCCCCGCGGAGCACGGCCTCGGCATCGGGCAGGTGCTCCAGCACGTCCCCGAACACCACGACGTCGAAGCGCTCGCCGTCGAAGGCGTCCGCGAGCCGCACGGCGGTGAGGTCCGCCACCACGAGCCTCGCCAGGTGCGGCCGCGCCTGCTCCGCCGCCTCGGCGTCGTACTCGATGCCGCTCACCGTGCAGCCCTGCGCGGCCAGCGCCTCCGCGAGGTAGCCGGTCGCGCACCCGACATCCAGCACGCTCCGACCCTCGCCCACGAGCTCGAGCATCTGGGTGTGGCTGCTGTTGGACACCGAGCGGTCGACCCTCGCGTCGTACAGAGGCATCGAGGCTCGCTCTCGATCGGGGGCGGCGGTCCGCGTCAGCATACCGACGCCGACCGCGCCCACCGGGTGTGCCGACGGTCAGCGGTACCAGCCGTACACGTCCCCCACGACGTGGGTCGACCCGAGGTTGTTGTAGACCTGGACGGCGCCGCCCGTGCCGAGGGGCACGACGCCGCTGTTGGCCTGGTCGCGGCCCCGCCCGGTGTTGAGGTCCGACGTCGGCGGCCGCGCCGTGCCCGCCGGCCACACCGTGAGGTAGGTGTACGGCGCGGTCTGGCCGGTCGCGGTCGTGGTCATCGCGACCGCGACCGCGTCGGCCGGCACCCCCGTGGGCGCCGCGACCGGCAGGGTGCGGGTCTGGCCGGCGCCGAGGGGTCCGCCCGCGACGCGCGTGTCGAACGCCCGCGCCGGCTCGACCGGGGTGAAGGACGCCTGCCCCCCGGGGCCGAACCAGCCCACGACGTCGAGCACGACGAACGTCGCGCCGCCCTCGACGACCACGTCGACCTGGCCGTCGTCGGAGAGCGGCACCGTCGTCCGGTTGGCGACGTCCTGGCCGGGCAGGTGGTTCACCGTGGAGACCGTGGGCGTGACCCCGCGCGGGACCACGGCCACGTACCCGTTGGCCACCGGGACGGACGACACGACGTTCATCACCACCGCCGTCGCGTCCGCCGGGACGCCGCCGCGGCCCGCCACCTGGACCGTGCGGCGCACGTGCGGGGTCATCCGACCGCCGTCCGTCCGGGTGTCCAGCAGCCGCGCCGCCGTCGCGAGCGGCGCGTAGCCCGCGCCGCCGTCCTCGACGTAGTACCCGGTGACGTCGACCACGAGGTGCGGCGTGCCCGCGTTGTTGTACAGGCTCACCTTGCCCTCCCCGCCGACGCCGACGACGACCCCCGCCGCGGAGGCCGAACGGGCCGGGTCGGCGTTGAGCACCGACGACGTCGGCCGGTCGCGGCCCGCGGGCCACGCCGTGACGTAGGTGGTCGCGGTGGGCGAGACGGCCGTGACGTTCAGGGCCACCGCCCGGGCGTCCGCGGGGACGCCCGCGACGCCCGTGACGTCGAGGTCCAGGCGCGAGCGCGGACCGACCGGGACCCCCGAGTCGCGGGTGTCGAGCAGCCGGGCCGGCGTCACGGGGACGAGCTCGAGGCCGCCGACGAGCGGCACGGGGTCGACGGTGGGCGGGTCGGGGTCGCGCAGCGCGGACACCGTGGACGTCCACGGCACGACGGCCCGGCCGGCCTCGTCGACGCCGGTGAGCGTCAGCCGGTACCGGCCGATGCCCACGTACTGCCCGTCCGGGCCGCGGCCGTCCCAGGACGCGACGACGCCCCCGAAGGCCTGCTGCGCGTACCCGACCGACGAGGCGAGGAGCTGCCCGCTGACGGCGTGCGTCACCTCGAGCCGCCAGCTGATGTCGCCGAGCGTCGCGGCCCGGACGGTGACCGGGGTGTCCGGGGAGAGCGTGGTCGGCGTCGCGGCCGGGTTGACGAACGTCGTGCCGACGAGCTGGCGCGCGCGCTCGCGCAGCCACCCGAGCGTCTGGTACCCCGCGTTGCCGGGGCAGGCCGTGAGCCCGACGTCGCGGTGGCTGAACAGCACCGGCAGCGTGACGTCCGTGCCGGCAGGGAAGCGCGAGTTCTCCCCGCCCAGCGTGCGGTACGTCAGCCACCCGGCGGGGTCGCGGTGGTACTGCCCCAGCCGCCAGGCGACGACGCGCGCGACGGACTCCTGCACGGCGGCCGGCGGGGTGAGGGCGCCGTACTCCCCCAGCATCGAGATGCCCACGGTGCCCGTGTTGAACCCGCCGGCGTGGACGCCGATCACGGGCTGGGTGGCGCTGTTCGCGCGCCCCTCGTAGACGGTCCCCCACTTGTCGACGACGAAGTTGTACCCGAGGTCGCACCAGCCGCGGCCGGTGATGTGGTACCGCTGGTCGTTGCGGATCTGCTGCATCGCCTCGGCCTGGGTGGCGTACGCATTCGAGCCGGCCGTGTGGTGCAGCACGGCGCCGACGAGCCCGCGGGACGCCACGTCGGGCGTGCAGACCTGCGGCGCGGCGCCCCACTCGGCGCGGCTGACGAGCTGCGGGACGGGCGCCACGGCGGCCAGGTCGCCCGCGAGCGACCCGGCGGCGAGGGGCTC
>JAEZAR010000235.1 GCA_023430425.1 Actinomycetes bacterium
GGGCGGGCCCGGAGGTCGTCGACGTCGCCGTCCTGCTGCGGGACGCCGTCCGCGGCGGCGCACCGCCCTCCTGACGGCACGCCCGTCCCCACCCGCACGCCCGTCCCCACCCGCACGCCCGTCCCACCCCGCGCCTTCGCGTGCGGTGAAGGCTTTCCGTCGCCATGTGACGGAAAGCCTTCGCCCCGGACGCATGGGGGCGGGCAGGCGAGCAACGCCCCCTGCCCCCCACCGCCCGCCGTCCACAGCGCCAGGGGTGGCTGCGCCCGGGCAGGTCGAGGCCGGCCCACCCTGGGGCGATGCGCCTCCCCGACGACGTCGTCGCCGTACTCGCCTCGCCCCAGGACGGGGTCGCGACGCGGGCTCAGCTCACGGCCGCCGGCGCCGACGACGCCTGGATCCGGCGCCAGGTGCTCAACGGTCGCTGGCAACGCCTCCACCAGGGTGTCCTGGCCACGTACCCCGGCCCTCTCACGTGGCGCACGCGGGCGTGGGGCGCCGTCCTCTACGCCGGCAGCGGCGCCGCCCTCAGCCACGCGAGCGCGGCGTTCCGGCACGACTTCACCACCGTGCCGCCGCGCCTCATCGACGTCGTGGTCCGCGACGACCGCCGCGTCATGCCGTCCGCCGGGGTGCGGATCCACCTCCGACGCGGCGGCGCCCCTGCCTCGGGACGGCCCCGCACCGTCTGGCGCGCCGACACCGTCGTCGACCTCGTCGCCGCGGCGCGGTCCGTGGACGACGCCGTCGGCTGGGTCTGCGCGGCGTCGCGCGCCGGCACCAACCTCCTCGAGGTCACCGACGCCGTCGCCCGGCGCGGCACGTTCCGGAACATCGCCCTGCTGCGCACGCTCGTGGCCGAGGTCTCCGCAGGCATCGAGTCACCGCTCGAGCGCCGCTACCACCACGACGTCGAGCGACGCCACGGGCTGCCGCGCGCCCGGCTCCAGCGTCGCGAGGTCGTGGCCGGCCTGTGGATCCGGCCGACGTCCGCTATGAGGGGTGGGCGGCGCGCGTCGAGCTCGACGGCGACCTGGGCCATCCCGGAGGGCGCACGGACGCCGACACCTGGCGCGACAACGCCGTCCTGGTGGCCTCCCGGGAGCTGACCCTGCGCTACCGCTGGCGGCATGTCGCGGTGACGCCCTGCCGCACCGCGGTCCAGGTGGCCGGCGCCCTCCACCGCGGCGGGTGGCGCGGCGCGCCCACGCCGTGCGGGCCGGCGTGCCCGGTCCCGGCGGCCGGAGGGCCGATCGTCGCGGGGTCCTCCCGGTGACGGAGACCCTGCGCGAACGGGGCGGTCCGGGATCGGCGACCGGGGCGGTGAGGCGGCGGCGTCAGATCGCCCGGACCCCGGCCAGCGCCCCCGCGATGGCCGCCCCCGACTCCGCGCCGTCGGGGAACGCGAGCTCGACGACAGCCCGGCCCGCGGCGACGTGGACCCGGTAGACGCCCACGAAGCGGGGGTGCTCGTGGGAGCCCACCGCGGTGACCGTCGGCGTGAGGATCACCGTGTGCACCACCGACCAGACCGGGCGCGGGTGGCTGCTGAACCACTCCCGGCGGTGCACCAGCTCGAGCGTGCCCGCGTCGGCGCACACGAGCGCGGCGTGCATCGTCACCGGGCGGTGGGCGTCGAGGAAGTGCCGGAACGAGCCACCGCGGCGCGGGACCACCGTGCGGGCGTGGGCGCCGAGCAGCACGAGGCCCGGCCGCCTCTCGGCGAGCTCCCGCTGCGCGGTGACGAGGCCGGCGTCCGGGTCGTCGAGGTCGCGCATCCGGGTGGCGGGCAGCGGTGAGCGCCCCGGTCGCTCGGCCGGGTCGTGCGTGGCGATCGCCTGCGTCCGGAGGAGCTCGACCAGCTCGGCCATGACGCCCCGCGAGACCGCGTTGAACCTGATCGAGGCGGCGACCCCGCCCAGCTCCAGCCCCCCGACATCGCGCACGACGAGACGCCCCTCGAGCATCGACGTGCTGCGGTGCACGGCGGCGATGCGGGAGTAGGGCACCTCGACCGTCTGGTAGCCGTCGCCGCGCCGGCTCAGCACGGTGAGCGCGTCCTTGCCGGCGACGACGAGGTGGTCGTACAGGTGGGTCTCCGGCGTCGCGTCGCGGCGCTCGATCGCCCGCGGGACCTTCAGCACGAGGTGCGCGGACTCCAGGTCCACCGCGTGCCGGCGGTACAGGGGCGGCACGTCCTCCGGCTCCGTGACCCGGTAGGTCCACGGGCCGAAGTCGTCGTACTCCGCCGTACGCTGCACCGCCCGATCATGACGTGTCCGAGGCCGTGACGGAACCCGTTCCGGCGCGAGCCCCCTCAGCGCCCCCGGCCCAGGGCCTCCCGCAGCGCGGGCAGCGTCGGCGCGCCCTCCGGGAACACCAGGTCGAGCGCCGCGTCGTCCCCCACGCCCACGCGGGCGTCCACCGCACCCGTGAACCGCACGTCGGGGCGCGTGGTCACCCCCGTCACCACGGGCGCGAGGAGCGCCGTCCGGGCGACGGAGTGGACGGGCCGCGAGCCGGTGGAGAACGGGTGCCGGCGGTGGAGCACCTCGACGCAGCCGGGCTGCGCGGCGACGACCGCGGCGTGCAGCGTGACGGGCCACGCCCGGTCGAGGAGCCGGGCGACGACGCCGCCCCGCCGCGCCACCGGCATCCGCGGGTGGTCCGCGAGCCGGGCGAGCCCCGGACGCCGGGCTGCGAGCTCGCGGTACGCGACGACGAGCGCGACGTCGGGACCGCTCACCGTCCAGGGCGTCGCCCCCTCGCGGGGCGCGCCCCCGTCCGGCGGCGCACCACCGTCCGGCGATCCCGGGTCCCTGCCGGCCACCGCACGCGCCGTCTCGCCCTGCTCGACGACAGCGTGGTCCAGCAGCAGGTCCACGAGGCGGTCGACGGTGCCGAGCGAGACGCCGTTGAAGCGCACCGCCGGCAGGTCGCCCCCGGGCGCCGCGTCGAGGAGCCGGAGGGCCCCGTCCAGCAGCGACACGCTCACCTGTGCGGCACCCAGCCGCGCGTAGGGGACCTCACGGGCCCGGTACTCCCCGCGCTCGCCGACCCGGCTGAGGATGGTGAGCGCCTGCGACCCGGCGACGAGCAGGTGGTCGTACAGGTGCATCGTCGGCGAGGCGTTGCGCCGTTCGACCGGCCTGGGCACCTTGATCACCATCCGTGCCGAGCCGAGGTCGACCGGGTGCCCGCGGTACAGCGGCGGGACCTCCTCCGGCGACCTCACCTCGTAGACCCACGGACCGAACGCGTCGAACTCCGCCGTGCGCTCCATGGGACGATCGTGCCCCTGCCGAGGCCGCGGGGACAGGGCCTGCGGCGCACCCGCGCTCCCGCCCGACGACTAGCGTGGGCCCGTGCCCACCCCGCCGCTCGCACCGTCGTCGGGCCACGCGTGGCCGCCGACCGACGACACGGGGACGACCGACGGCGCGCCGTCCCCCGGCCGGCCGACGACGTCGGACACCTCGCC
>JAEZAR010000343.1 GCA_023430425.1 Actinomycetes bacterium
GTCGAGCGCGAGCCCGGGCGCCAGGTCGCCCGCCGCGGCACCGCTCGTCCAGCGCGTGGCGGTGAGCTGTCCGTCGCGCTGCTCGAGGAGCAGGGCGGGCACGCCCGCGAGCAACGACGAGACCGCCTTGGCGGCGGCGGGCCCGCCCGCGGGGTCGAGGCACACCGCGACGCACCCGATGGGCGTCGGCACCGCCACGACGGCCAGCCGCTGCAGGGCGCACACGGCGGCCAGCGCCTCGGGCAGCGCGACCTGGGTCACGACGACGGCGGCCGGGGACAGGTCCTCGGCCATCGCCTAGAGCGCGCCCTTCGTCGAGGGCACACCCTGCACCCGCGGGTCCGGCTCGACGGCGGCCCGCAGCGCGCGGGCGAGCGCCTTGAACTGGGCCTCGACGACGTGGTGCGGGTCCCGCCCCGCGAGCACCCGCATGTGGATGCAGATCCCGGCGTGGTGGGCGATCGACTCGAGCACGTGACGCGTGAGGGAGCCCGTGAAGTGCCCGCCGACGAGGTGGTACTCCTGACCTGCCGGCTCCCCCCGGTGCACGAGGTAGGGCCGGCCGGACACGTCGACGACCGCCTGCGCGAGGGCCTCGTCGAGCGGCACGAGCGCGTCGCCGAACCGCGAGATCCCGGACTTGTCGCCGAGCGCCTGGCGCAGTGCCTGCCCCAGGCAGATCGCGACGTCCTCGACCGTGTGGTGCACGTCGACGTGGGTGTCGCCGCTGGCCCGCACGGTCAGGTCGATGAGCGAGTGCCTGCCGAGGGCGGTCAGCATGTGGTCGTAGAACGGCACGCTCGTGGAGATCTCGGTCCGTCCGGTGCCGTCCAGGTCGAGCTCGACGAGCACGTCCGACTCCGAGGTGGTCCGCTGCACGCGGCCGGTGCGGCTCATGCGGTCATCCTCCTGCGCAGGTGGGGGCGGCCGTACTCTCTCACGTCCGGTGGCCGCGCGCGCCAGGCCTCACCGCTCGAGGGGCGCGGGGTGGGCGATCTCGCCGGCGTCGCCGTACCGGACGACGTCGATGCCGCGGGCCCGGGCCGCCTCGACCAGCGGCACCATCGTGAGCCTCCGCAGGCGCGAGCCGACGGGCATGGCGTGCTCTCCGGCAGGCGCCGACACGACGAGGTCGTACACCTTCGCGGAGCCCTGCCGGCGCGCGGCGGCGTCGATCCGCAGGACCTCCCCGGGCCGGACGAGGAACCCCTCGCTCCCGTTGCGGCCCGCGAGCACGCGGAGCCCCTCGGGCACCTCGGCGAACTCGACGAAGGACCACGGCTGGTACCAGGGGGCGAGCGGCCGGCGGCGGGTGGTCACCAGGCCGCCGACGCCGACGAGGGCGAGACCGGCGTAGAGGACGACCGCGGGCAGCTCGAGCGTCCCCCAGAAGCGCACGACGTAGGGCAGCCCGCTGGCGACCTCCCAGGCGACGAGGGCGAGCCCGGCGAGGGCGATCAGGCCGTACGCGACGTACGCCCCGAGGCGCGGGTGCCGTCGGTCACGACGCGGCTTCGCGACGAGGATCCCGGGTATGGGCCGGAGGGCGAGGGTCTGCTCCAGGGTCATGGCCCCGGACCCTAGCGACGCGCCCGCGGGCCGCGCCGGACGTCCGGACCGCCACGTCCGCTTTTCACCCGCGAGCGACGGCGAGCAGGGCCGTGCGGAACGCGGTCATCTCCTCCGGTGTGCCGATCGACACGCGCAGCCACCCGTCCGGGCCGACCTCACGGATGAGGACTCCTCGGTCGAGCAGCCCCTGCCAGACCCGGTGCCGGTCGTCGAACGTCCCGAAGAGCACGAAGTTGGCGTCCGACTCCGCCGCCGTCCAGCCCTGCTCGCGCAGCCACGCCACGGTCGCGTCGCGCTCCGCCCGCAGACCCGCCACCTGGGCCATCAGCTCCTCGCCGTGCCGCAGCGCGGCGCGCGCGACCGCCTGCGTCACCGCCGAGAGGTGGTAGGGCAGCCGGACCACCCGCAGCGCGTCGACCAGCGCGGGCGCGGCCGCGAGGTAGCCGACCCGCGCGCCCGCCAGCCCGAACGCCTTGGACATGGTCCGGCTCACGGCGAGGTTGGGGTGCTCCGCCAGCAGCTCGAGGGCCGACGGCGTGCCGGCCCGGCGGAACTCGGCGTACGCCTCGTCCACGACGACGACGCAGCCCCCGGCGACGGCGTCGGCGGCCGCGAGCACCGCCCGCACCGTCGAGGCCGGCAGCGCGGTGCCGGTCGGGTTGTTCGGGCTCGCGAGCAGCACGACGGAGGGCTGGTGCTCGGCGACCGTGGCCGCCGCCTCCTCCGGGTCGACGCTGAAGTCCGTGGCCCGCCGGCCGGCCAGCCACCGGGTGGCGGTGTCCCGCGCGTACTCGGGGTACATCGAGTAGGTCGGCGCGAACGACAGCGCCGTCCGCCCCGGGCCCCCGAAGGCCTGGAGCAGGTGCAGCATGACCTCGTTCGAGCCGTTCGCCGCCCACACCCGGTCGACGTCGAGCACGACGCCCGACTCGCGCGCCAGGTACGCCGCGAGGTCGGCGCGCAGGTCGCGGAACTCCCGGTCCGGGTACCTGTTGAGCCCCCGCGCCGCCTCGGCCACCGCCGCGGCGACGTCAGCGACGACCGCGTCCGACGGCGCGTACGGGTTCTCGTTGACGTTGAGCACCACCGGGACGGACAGCTGCGGCGCCCCGTACGGCTCGAGCCCGCGCAGGTCGTCCCGCAGCGGCAGTCGGGCGCCGGCGGACGAGGGGTCGAGGGGGGCGGAGGGGTCCGGCACGCGCCGATGCTACCGACGGCGGAGGCGGCCCTGCCGGGCTGCTCAGCCGGCGGTCGCGGGCAGGTTCAGCACCCGGCGGTCGCCGTCGGGCACGAAGCCGACCGCCGACAGGTAGCGCTCGGAGGCGGTCATCGCGGGCGAGGCGACCACCCGGCGGGCGCCCATGCCGGCGAACGGGCCGTCGGCGGCGAAGACGAACTCCCCCGGGGTGAAGTCCCGGTACGGCGGGAGCACGTAGTCGAGCACCACCTGCTGCTCCTCGGGCTCGCCGGTGGCACGGGAGAGCACGACCCCGACCACCGCGTCGCCGCTGGTGACGAGGAAGGCGTGCTCGGCCTGCGCGAGGAGGTCGGCCGGGGGCGGGTTGAACCGCGCGACGTCCTCGGCGTGGCGTGCGAGGAGCCGGGCGAGGAACGGCTCCCCCACCCCGACGCGCACGACGTCGTAGGCGCGCGCGTCGTGCCGCTCGCGGAGCATGCGGGTGATGACCGTGAGGTTGATCGCGACGAGCACGACGTTGACGGCCACCATCGGCCACACCTGGAGCACCGCGTTGTAGCCGACGAGGACGGCGGAGGCGGCGGAGTTGAGCACCCGCAGCCGCATCACGCGCGTCTGGAGCAGCGAGACGACCAAGAGGGCCGACCCGGACCAGCCGATGATCTCGAGGATGGGCACGTGGAGATCCTAGGCAGCCCTCACGGCCCGGCGACGTACCCCACCAGATCCACGACGACGTGGGCCCGGGCGCCGCTGAGCTGGTCCGTGTACAGGGCCACCCGCCGGTCGTCCCCGATCCCCACGACGACGAGGTTCGCCGCGTCGGCGAGCGGGACGTAGTTCAGGCTCGACGCCCACGGCACGGACGAGGACCCGGCGCGGTAGGGGAACACGCGCAGGTTGCCGATGCTGGTCGGCGCGACCCCCGTCACGTTGAGCACGACGGCGCTGGCCGTCGTCGGCACTCCGCGGTCGCTGCCCACCTGGACGCTGGTGCGTCCGCCCGCCGGCAGCGAGGCGCTCTCGCGCGTGTCGAGGAGGCGGGTGGGGGTCGTCGCCCGGAAGACGGCCGAGCCGCTCACGTAGCCGACGACGTCGACCACCACGCGGACGGCGGAGCGGTCGAGGGTCTCCGACTCGAAGGTCATCCGGCCGTCGGCGGACAGGGGGACGACCGCCGCGTTGGCCCGGTCGCCGCCGACCGCGTAGTTGAGGGTCGAGGTGCCCGGCCGCGGCGTCCCGGCGGCCCACATGCGCAGGTTGCCGCCCGAGCGCGCGCCGGCGCCCGTCACGTTGACCAGGACGGCGCTCGCACCGGTCGGGACGCCCGCACGGCCGGTGACCTGCACCGTCACCGGCTCCGACGACGCGACCACCGCGCGGTCCTCCAGCCGCTGGGGGCGCTGGAGGCTGAACCCCGACCCGCTCCCGATGACGCCGGTGACGTCCAGCACGACGCCGGTGCGCGAACCCGCGACGGCGTAGCAGACCCGGCCGCTCGGCGGGAGCGCGACGAACGCCGCGTTCGCCACGTCCCGGCCCGGGAGCAGGTTGACCGTGGACGCCAGCGGCGGCTGCGTCGCGCCGGTGCCCGCCGTGTCGGGGTAGACGACGACGTACCCGGGACCCCCGGGCGCCACCGTGGTGACGTTGAGGACCACACCGGTGCCCGACGACCCGACCCCGGGGGCCGTGCCGACCACGGGCACGCACGTGACCGAGCCGGGGGCCGCACCGGTGCGCTGGTCGTGGATGCGGTAGGGGCCGGCTGGGGCGTAGGGCCGGGCGGCCTGCTGGGGGGTGAGCGTGACGCGCATGCCGGTGCCGGAGGTGCCCTGCACCGTCAGGCGCTGGGAGCCGTCGACGGTGGTGAAGCTCTCGCCCACCTGCAGCGTGAACCGAGGCCGCGTGGCGACGTGGCCGTCGTCGGCCGCGCCGACGTCGAGGAGGTGGGTGTCCTCCCCCGGGGCGTTGACGTCGAGGCGGTGCACCACGACGCCCGGGGTGTACCGCGCGAAGGTGCAGCCGCTGACGCCGGTCGGGCAGCCGAGCCGGGCCGTCGCGAGGTCGGCGTCGCGCCCCACGGCGGCCCGGTACTCGGCGACGTAGGTGACGCCGCGGGCCGCGAACACGAGGAAGCGCGAGCCCGTCCGACCGGCCACGGGCTGCAGGACCACGTCCTCGCTCCCGTTCGCGACGACCGCGTTCGCCCCGGACAGGAGGCCCAGGACGGCGAGGTGCGCGCCGCTGAGGGGACCCGAGGAGCCGACCTGGACACCCATCACGTCGTACGCGTCGCCGTAGTCGCCGTTGCGGCAGATGTCCGCCGGGCCGTCGGGATAGGCGGTCAGGCACGCGAACCGGGTGTTGGAGTGGCCCAGGGTCAGCGTGTGGCCGAGCTCGTGGGCGATGGTGTCGGCGCGGCCGGAGCCGACGCCGTTGATCCAGGCCGACCCGCCGTCGGCGACGTGCGCGATGCCGCTGAACCCGCACGCGGGCAGCCGCGGCGTGTAGGTGACCGTGTGCCGCGAGTTGCGCACCGTCGGGTAGGCGCCGGCCGCCCGGGCGGTCCAGTCGAGGAACGGCATGATCTGCTGGACCGTGCACGTCCCCGTGCTCCCCCAGGAGCCGTAGGCCCCGGCGGCGACCTGCGAGGCGGCCACGAACGCGATCGCGCCGTCGGTCGAGTCGGCCCAGTACGGCGCGACGTGGCCGGTCACCTCGGCGGCGAGGACGGCCGGGGTGACGC
>JAEZAR010000345.1 GCA_023430425.1 Actinomycetes bacterium
GACCCGGGCCGCCTCGAGCTGCTCGGCCACCCGGGCCGGGGCGGTGCCGCCGACGGCGTCGCGCGAGGCGAGCGAGCCCTCGACGGTCAGCACCGACCGCACGTCGGGCGTCAGGTGCGGCGAGACCGCGGCGAGGTCGGCGTCGGACAGGTCCCAGAGCTCGATCCCACGCTCCTCGCACGCCCGCACGCACGCGCCGGCCACCTCGTGCGCCTCGCGGAAGGGCACGCCCGCGCGCACGAGCCACTCGGCGACGTCGGTGGCCAGGGAGAAGCCCTGCGGCGCGAGGTCGGCCATCCGCGCCGTGTCGAACCGGAGCGTCGCGACCATGCCGGCGATGGCGGGCAGCAGGACCGCGAGCGTGTCGACCTGGTCGAAGACCGGCTCCTTGTCCTCCTGCAGGTCCCGCGCGTAGGCGAGCGGCAGGCCCTTGAGCGTGGCCAGCAGGCCCGCCAGGTCCCCGATGAGGCGACCCGCCTTGCCGCGGGCGAGCTCCGCGACGTCGGGGTTCTTCTTCTGCGGCATGATGCTCGACCCGGTCGAGTAGGCGTCGTCGAGCCGGACGAAGCCGAACTCCTTCGTCGCCCACACGATGACGTCCTCGGCCAGCCGCGACAGGTCCACCCCCACCATCGCCGCGACGAACGCGAACTCGGCGACGACGTCGCGCGCCGACGTCCCGTCGATGGAGTTCTCCACCGGCCCGTCGAAGCCCAGCTCGGCCGCCACGGCGGCCGGGTCGAGGCCCAGCGACGAGCCCGCCAGCGCCCCGGACCCGTACGGCGACCGCGCCGCGCGCCGGTCCCAGTCCACCCACCGCTCGACGTCGCGCAGCAGCGGCCACGCGTGCGCCAGCAGGTGGTGGGCGAGCAGCACGGGCTGGGCGTGCTGCATGTGCGTGCGGCCCGGCATCGGGGCGCTCGGATGGGCGGCCGCCTGCGTCACCAGCGCGTCGACGACGTCGAGCACTCCCCCGGCCAGCGCCCGCGCCTGCTCGCGCAGGTACGTCCGGACGAGCGTCGCGATCTGGTCGTTGCGCGACCGCCCCGCCCGGAGCTTGCCGCCGAGCGCCGACCCGGCCCGGGCGATGAGCCCGCGCTCGAGGGCGCTGTGCACGTCCTCGTCGTCGTCGTCCGGGGCGAACGCGCCCGAGGCGACGTCGGCGGCCAGGCGCTCGAGGGCGTCGAGCATCGCGGCGAGCTCGCCGTCGTCGAGCAGGCCGGCCCCGTGGAGCACCCGGGCGTGCGCGCGCGACCCCGCGAGGTCGTGCCCCGCCAGCCGCCAGTCGAAGTGCGTGCTGCGCGAGAGCGCCACGAGCGCCTCCGCGGGCCCCCCGCTGAACCGCCCACCCCAGAGGGCCCCGGGCTGCGTGCCCGACGGCGTGCCCGACGGCGTGCCGGCTGGCGTGCCCGCTCCTCCCGTGCCGCCCACGTCAGTCCGTCCCGACTTCCATCGCGGCGCTCTCGAGCGCCAGCTCCTCGTCGCCGGCCACCGACGGGTTGTCGGTGATGACGTCCGCGCCGCCCGCGGGCAGGGCGCCGAACAGCGTGCCGTTCTCCACGAGCACCTGCCCCTGGTCCACCGGCTGCTGCGCGTAGAGCTCGAGCTTGGCGCGGGAGTCGGCGATGTCGAGGTTGCGCATCGTGAGCTGGCCGATCCGGTCGGTGGGGCCGAACGCGGCCGACTCCGTGCGCTCCATCGACAGCTTGTCCGGGTGGTAGGAGAGCTCCGGGCCCTGCGTGCGCAGGATCGTGTAGTCCTCGCCGCGCCGCAGCCGCAGCGTCACCTCGCCGGTGACGACCGAGGCGATCCAGCGCTGGATCGACTCGCGCACCATCAGCGCCTGCGGGTCGAGCCACCGCCCCTCGTACAGCAGCCGGCCGAGCCGGCGCCCCTCGGCGTGGTAGTTCGCGATCGTGTCCTCGTTGTGGATCGCGTTGACCAGGCGCTCGTAGGCGATGAAGAGCAGCGCCATCCCGGGGGCCTCGTAGACGCCCCGGGACTTCGCCTCGATGATGCGGTTCTCGATCTGGTCGGACATGCCCAGACCGTGCCGCCCGCCGATCGCATTCGCGGCGTGCACGAGGGCGACCGGGTCGTCGTACCGGACCCCGCCGACGGACACCGGCCGGCCGCGCTCGAACGCGATCGTGACGTCCTCGGTCTCGATGGCGACGGCCGGGTCCCAGAACTTCACGCCCATGATCGGCTCGACGGTCTCCAGCGACACGTCCAGGTGCTCGAGCGTCTTGGCCTCGTGCGTGGCCCCCCAGATGTTCGCATCGGTGGAGTACGCCTTCTCCGCGCTGTCCCGGTACGGCAGCGAGTGCTCGACGAGGAACTGGCTCATCTCGGCGCGCCCGCCGAGCTCGGCGACGAACGCCTTGTCGAGCCACGGCTTGTAGATCCGCAGGCCGGGGTTGGCGAGCAGCCCGTAGCGGTAGAAGCGCTCGATGTCGTTGCCCTTGAAGGTGGAGCCGTCCCCCCAGATCTCCACGTCGTCGGCGTGCATGGCGCGCACGAGCAGCGTTCCGGTGACGGCCCGGCCCAGCGGCGTGGTGTTGAAGTACGAGCGCCCCCCGGAGCGGATGTGGAAGGCGCCGCAGACGAGCGCGGCCAACCCCTCCTCGACCAGCGCTGCCTTGCAGTCCACGGCCCGGGACAGCTCCGCGCCGTAGGCGATCGCGCGGCCGGGCACCTCGTCGATCTCGGGCTCGTCGTACTGGCCGAGGTCGGCCGTGTACGTGCACGGGATCGCCCCGTGGTGCCGCATCCAGGCGACGGCGACCGAGGTGTCGAGCCCGCCCGAGAAGGCGATGCCCACGCGCTCGCCGACCGGCAGCTCCGTCAGAACCTTGCTCACGTCTCATCCTTCGTCTCGGGTGCGTCCTCGCGGCCGGCCGCGAGGTCGAGGAACCGCTGGGCCACGGCCTGGCCGCCGTCCGGCTCGCTGCCGATGACCAGCACCGTGTCGTCGCCGGCGATGGTGCCGAGCACGCCCGGCAGCACCGAGTGGTCGATGGCCGAGGCCAGGAACTGCGCGGCCCCGGGAGGCGTGCGGAGCACCACGAGGTTGCCCGACGCCTCCGCGGTGACGAGCAGCTCGGCGGCCAGACGGGCCAGCCGCGCCGCGAGCTGCTCGGCGTCCACGGCCACGTGCGGGGTCCGGTCCCCGCCCTCCCCCGGCAGCGCGTAGGCGAGCGTGCCGTCGGCCGCCCGGATGCGCACGGCGCGCAGCTCGACGAGGTCGCGTGACAGGGTCGCCTGCGTGACCTGCAGGCCCTCCGCCGCCAGCGCCGACGCGAGCTCCCCCTGCGAGCGGACCGCCTCCCGGGCTAGCACGCGCGCGATGGCCGCGTGCCGGGCGGCCTTCGTGGGCGGCACGGCCGCCGACGCGGTCACGACCACTCCAGCAGGCGGACGAGGAGGGCCTTCTGCGCGTGCAGGCGGTTCTCCGCCTCGTCGAAGACGGCCGACTGCGGGCCGTCGAGCACGTCGGCGGTGACCTCCATCCCGCGGTAGGCGGGCAGGCAGTGCAGGACGACGGCGTCGGGCGCGGCCTGCCCGAGCACCGCCGCGTCGAGGCGGTAGGGCGAGAAGAGCGCCGCGGCCTCGTCCGTCGAGGTCTCGTCCCCCATCGACACCCACGTGTCGGTGGCCACCGCGTCGGCGCCCGCGACCGCCTCACCCACCGAGGCGGTGACGAGGACCGAGCCTCCGGTGCGCCCCGCGACCTGTTCGGCGCGGGCGACGACGTCGGGCAGCGGCGCCCGCTCGGGCGGGGTGGCGACGCGCACGTGCAGGCCGGCGGTCGCACCGCCGAGCAGGTAGGAGTGCGCCATGTTGTTGGACCCGTCACCCAGGTAGGCCAGCGTCCGGCCCGGCAGGCCGGCCACCCCGTCCGCGCCGCGGTGCTCGGCGATGGTGAGCAGGTCGGCCAGCACCTGGCACGGGTGGAACTGGTCGGTGAGGGCGTTGACCACCGGCACGCCGGCGTGCGCCGCCATCTCCTCGACCCGCGACTGGTCGTAGGTGCGCCAGACGACGGCCGCCACCTGCCGGCCGAGGACCCGGGCCGTGTCGGCGACCGACTCGCGGACCCCGATCTGCGCGAGCCTGCCGTCGACGAGCATCGGGTACCCCCCGAGCTCGGCGATCCCGACGGCGAAGGAGAGCTGGGTGCGCAGCGTCGGCTTGTCGAGCAGGACGGCGACAGCCCGGGGCCCCGCGAGCGGGCGCACCGCCGAGCCGCCCCCGGCCCGGTCCGCCTTGAGCCGGGCCGCGAGCTCGAGGACGTCGCGCTGCTCGTCGGGGGTGAGGTCGTCGTCGCGCAGGAAGTGGCGCATCAGGAGGCCTCCTCGGCGAGGTCGACGGGCAGGGACGCCAGGAAGTCGACGAACGTGGCGAGCTGGTCCCAGGTCACGACCAGCGGCGGCGCCAGCCGGAGCGCGGTCGGCGTGACGGGGTTGACGATGAACCCGGCCGCGAGCGCGCGGTCGGCGACCCGGGCCGCGGCGGGCGCGACCAGCTCCACCGCGACGAGCAGGCCCGCGGCCCGGACCTCGCGCACGACGGGCACGCCCGCGAGGGCGGCGACGAGGCGCCCGCTCACGTCCCGGACGTGACGCAGCAGGTCGTCGCGCTCGATGACGCCGAGGGTCGCGAGCGCCGCCGCGCTCGCGACGGGGTTCCCGCCGAAGGTGGTGCCGTGCTGCCCGGGTCCGAGCAGGCCTGCCGCACGCTGGGTGAGGGCGACCGCCGCACCGACGGGGATCCCGCCACCGAGCCCCTTGGCGAGGGTCACGACGTCGGGCAGGACGCCGCCGCCGAGCTCGGGGTCCTGGAAGGCGAACCAGTGGCCCGTGCGGCCGACGCCGGTCTGCACCTCGTCGACGACGACCAGCGCGCCCGTCGCGTCGGCGAGCCGACGCGCGAGCGCGAGGTACCCCGGAGGCACGCGGCGCACACCCGCCTCCCCCTGCACCAGCTCGAGGACGATCGCGGCGACGTCGTCCGTCATCGCCGCCTCGAGCGCCGCCGCGTCCCCGAACGGCAGGAAGTCGACGTCGCCGGGCAGCGGGGCGAAGGGCTCGCGGTAGGCCGCCTTGTGGGTGAGGGCGAGCGCCCCCATCGTCCGGCCGTGGAAGCCGCCCTCGAGGGCGAGCATGCGCGTCCGACCGGTCCGGCGCGCGATCTTGAATGCGGCCTCGTTGGCCTCCGTGCCGGAGTTCGCGAGGAAGACCCGTGCCGCCGGGCCCCCACCCGTCAGCGCCACGAGCCGCTCGGCGAGCGCGACCTGCGTCGGGCTGGCGAAGAAGTTCGACACCTGGCCGAGGGTGCCCAGCTGGGCGCTGACCGCCGCGCTCAGCGTCGGGTGCGCGTGGCCGAGCACGTTCACCGCGATCCCGCCCAGCAGGTCGAGGTACTTCCGGCCGTCGGCGTCCCAGACGTAGGCGCCCTCGCCGCGGACCAGGACCGCGCGGGGCACCCCGAACGTGTTCATCACCGACCGCTGGTACCGGGCCGTCCACTCGGCGCCCGAGCCCGCGAGCTCGGCGCCCGGCCGGGGTCGGAGCGCGGTCACGACGCCCCCGCC
>JAEZAR010000349.1 GCA_023430425.1 Actinomycetes bacterium
GTGCCGGTCGGACCGCCGCCCGCCGGTGCCGGTCGGCCCGCCGGTGCCGGTGCCGGTCGGACCGCGGTCGCGTCAGTGCTGGAAGGGCTTCGCCTCGTGGATGACGACCTCCACGGTGGCGCCCGTCGGCGTCGTGTAGGAGGTGGTCTCGCCGGCCGAGCGGCCGACGATGGCCGCACCGAGCGGCGACCGGTCGCTGTAGACCTCCAGGCCCGTCCCCTCGGCGACCTCGCGGTTGCCGACGAGGAACGTCATCCGGTCGCCCGCGACGGTGGCGGTGACCACCATGCCGGGCTCCACGACGCCGTCGTCCGCGGGCGCCTCGCCGACGACGGCGGTGCGCAGCAGCTCCTCGAGCTGACGGATGCGGGCCTCCTGCTTGGCCTGCTCCTCGCGCGCGGCGTGGTAGCCGCCGTTCTCCTTGAGGTCGCCCTCGGAGCGCGCGGCCTCGATGCGGTCGGCGATCTCGGCGCGTCCCACGGTCGTGAGGTGCTCGAGCTCGGCGCGGAGCCGGTCGTGCGCCTCCTGGGTCAGCCAGGTGGCGGCGGTCGTCTCGGCCACGGTCTCTCCTCTCGGCCTGGGGTCGTGTCGGGCCTGTCGTCGGTGGTGTCGGGGTTCGCGCCGGGTCGCCGCGCCCGTGCGCGGCGGTTCGCGTCAGGTCGCGTCGGCCTGGGGCGGGGAGCCCTCAGCCCGGCGTGCGAAACGACCATGCTACCAAAGCAGGGCGGCCGGCCCTCGACCCGTCCCCCGGCGGCCGGGCGGGACCACCGCCGTGCGGCGCTCAGCCGTCCGTGCGACAGGACGTGACGGTGCCGGTCACGGCCGTCTCGGAGGTGGCGACGCGGGTGGTCAGGCGCACCCGCTGGTGCTCCGACGGCGGCACGGGCACCGTGACGACGCCGACCTGGGCGTAGCTGGCGTTGAGCGCCTCCACCCGGCACGACGCCGGACGCGCCGGGTCGGCCCGGACGACGTCGAAGGTCACCTCCACGCCGGCGTCGTCCTCCACGCGGAAGCCGACGTCCTGCCAGTCCAGCGGCACCTGACCCATGCTCAGGCCGAACCAGGCGGCGAGCCCCACGCCGGCCGCGACCGCGAGGGCGAGGAGCACGCGCACCGCCGGGCGCCGGCCGGCAGCCGGGGAGCGGCCGTACCGGTCCGGCGGTGGTCCGGTCGGCGGACCGGTCGGCGTGCCGGTCGGGGTGCTGGTCATCGGGTGGTCCTCGGGTGGGTGCCGCGGCCGCCGGCCGCGGTCGCGTCCGCGTGGGCGGCGGTGCCGTCGTCATGGGTCGTCCCGATCCTGCCTCATCCGGCGGGCCCGTGGATCGGGCACGATGGGGGCTGCCCCGGTCGAGCGGCCCGGGCGGGAGGGAGCGTCGGTGAGCGAGCGACGCGGGTTGCGCCTGATGGCGGTGCACGCGCACCCGGACGACGAGTCGAGCAAGGGTGCGGCCACCACCGCCCGGTACGCGTCGCAGGGCGTGGAGGTGCTGGTGGTCACGTGCACCGGCGGGGAGCGCGGCAGCATCCTCAACCCCACCTACGCCGACCCGCCGGAGTCGCCCGAGCTCATGGCGCAGGTGCGCCGGGCGGAGATGGCGGCCGCCGCGCAGGCCCTCGGTGTCCGCCAGCACTGGCTGGGGTTCGTCGACTCCGGCCTGCCCGAGGGCGACCCGCTCCCGCCCCTGCCGCCGGGCTGCTTCGCGCTGGTCCCGCTGGAGGAGGCCGCGGCGCCGCTCGTGGAGCTCGTGCGCGAGTTCCGTCCGCACGTCATGACGACGTACGACCCGACCGGTGGCTACCCGCACCCGGACCACGTGATGTGCCACCGGGTCGCGGCCGAGGCGTACCACGCCGCGGGGGACCCCGAGCGGTACCGCGGGCGCGGCGCGCGGACCTGGCAGCCTCGCAAGCTCTACTACAACCACGACTTCTCCCTGCGGAAGATCCGCACGATCCACGAGGCGCTGCTGGCCGCGGGGCTCGACTCGCCGTACGGCGACTGGGTCGAGTCCCGCGAGATGCGGGAGATCCCGGAGCGCGAGGTGACGACGCGCATCCATGTCGCGCCCTGGTTCGCCGCCCGCGACGCGGCGCTCCTCGCGCACGGCACCCAGATCGACCCCGAGGGCTTCTTCTTCGCCGTCCCGCGCGAGCTCGAGGCCCGTGTGTGGCCGGTCGAGGAGTACGAGCTCGCGCACGCGCACGTGCCGGTGACGCTGCCGGAGGACGACCTGTTCGCCGGCGTCCACGCGGAGGACGACCGGTGACCGGCGCGATCGTCGCCCTGGCGGCCGCGCTGACCGGCGCCACGCCCTCGCCGGCACCCGAGCCCGTCGCGGGCACGGGCCCGGGCCTGGTCGGCTTCCTCGTGACCCTCGCCCTCGTCGTGGTGTGCATCCCGCTCTTCCGCTCGATGGTGCGCAAGGTGCGCGGGGTGGCGTACCGGGACCCGGAGGGTGGGGCGCCCGACGACGCCCGCACCTCGTGAGGGTCCACGCCGTCGCCCTGTCCACGGGCCGGGACCGTGCGGGAGCGGTGCGCGCCGCCGAGGCGGCGGTTCGGGCGGGCGCGGCGGACGGCGCCGACCTCGTGGTGCTGCCGGAGTACGCGGGCGCGTTCGACCCTCGTGGTGTCGGGGCGGAGCTCGCCGAGCCCCTCGACGAGGGTTTCGTCCCGGCGCTGCGCCAGGTGGCGCGCGCGACGGGCGTGGCGGTCCTCGCCGGGACCGTCGTCCCCCAGGGCGATCGTGCGGCCAACGTGGTGGTCGCCGTCGGCGCCGCGGGGGACCTCGTCGGGACGTACACGAAGGTGCACCTCTACGACGCCTTCGGGCAGCGGGAGTCCGACCGCCTGGTGGCCGGCGACCCGGCCGCCCCGCCCCTCGTCGTCCCCGTGGGCGACACCGTCGTCGGCGTCCTGACGTGCTACGACCTGCGCTTCCCGGAGTCCGCGCGGCGGCTCGTCGACGCCGGCGCCGACGTCCTCGTCGTGCCCGCGGCCTGGGCGGCCGGCGAGCTGAAGGCCGACCACTGGGAGACCCTGCTGCGGGCGCGGGCGATCGAGAGCACGGCGTACGCCGTCGGGGCCGTCCAGGTGGGCCCCGGGGTCACCGGGGACGCGCTCGTCGTCGGACCCGACGGCGTCGTGCTCGCCCGGGCGGCCGGGGGAGGGGCCGCCGCGCAGACGGAGGGGG
>JAEZAR010000379.1 GCA_023430425.1 Actinomycetes bacterium
CCTCCAAGCACCCACACCCGGCCTGTCAGGCGCTGCCCGCACCCGAGCCCACTCAGCGACTGACAGCTCCCGCACAAGCCGCACCTGTCAGTCGGTGCCAGCACCCTGTACTGCTCAGCGGCTGACAGGTGGCAAGGGGTCAGTGGGCGAAGTGGCGCGTCCCCGTGAGGTACATCGTGACGCCCGCCGCGCGGGCCGCCGCCACGACCTCCTCGTCGCGGATCGAGCCGCCGGGCTGGACCACGGCGCGCACCCCGGCGTCGACGAGGATCTGCAGGCCGTCCGCGAACGGGAAGTACGCGTCGGACGCCGCGACCGCGCCCCGGGCCCGCTCCGCGCCGCCCCCGTTCGCGCGCTCGACCGCGAGCCGGCACGAGTCGACCCGGTTGACCTGCCCCATCCCGACGCCGACCGACGCGCCGTCGCGCGCGAGCAGGATCGCGTTGGACTTCACGGCGCGCACCGCACGCCAGGCGAAGGCGAGATCGGCGAGCGTCGCGTCGTCGGCCGCCTCACCCGCGGCGAGGGTCCAGGTGCTCGGGTCGTCGCCGGGCGCGTCGACGCCGTCCCGGTCCTGCAGGAGCAGGCCTCCGGAGATCGGCCGCAGGTCGCCGCCCGCGGCGGCGCCCGGCACGACGAGCAGGCGCAGGTTCTTCTTCGCGGTGAGGATCGCGAGGGCGTCGTCGTCGAACCCGGGGGCGGCCACCACCTCGGTGAACACCGGGGCGATCTGCTCCGCCATGGCCTTCGTGACCACGCCGTTCGTCGCGACGACCCCGCCGTACGCGGACACCGGGTCGCACGCGTGGGCGCGGGCGTGCGCGTCGGCGACGTCGGCCCCCACGGCGATCCCGCACGGGTTCGCGTGCTTGATGATCGCGACGGCCGGGCCCCGGTGGTCGTGCGCGGCACGCCAGGCCGCGTCGGCGTCGACGTAGTTGTTGTAGCTCATCGGCTTGCCGTGGACCTGCGTCGCCTGGGCGAGACCTGGCGCGCCGAAGCCGCTCGTGTACAGGGCCGCGCGCTGGTGCGGGTTCTCCCCGTAGCGCAGCACCGCCGCGCGGTCCCACGTCGCCCCGATCCAGGCGGGGAAGCCCGAGTCGACCGGGCCGTCCGGGGTCTCCACCCGGTCCGTCGGGGAGAGCACGTTGCCCATCCAGGAGGCGACGTGCACGTCGTAGGTCGCCGTGTGCACGAAGGCCGCCGCGGCGAGCGCCCGCCGCTCCGCCAGCGTGAAGCCGCCCGCCCGGACCGCGCGGGCCACGTCGTCGTACCTCGCCGGGTCGGTGACGACGGCGACGCTCGGGTGGTTCTTCGCCGCCGCGCGGACCATGGACGGCCCGCCGATGTCGATCTGCTCGACGCACTCGTCCGCCGGCGCCCCCGACATCACCGTCGCGGTGAACGGGTAGAGGTTGACGACCACGAGCTCGAACGGGGCCACGCCGAGCTCCGCGAGCTGCGCGAGGTGCTCCGGGCGCCGGGTGTCCGCCAGCAGCCCGGCGTGCACCCGCGGGTGCAGCGTCTTGACCCGCCCGTCGAGGCACTCCGGGAAGCCGGTGAGGTCCTCGACGCGCGTGACGGGCACGCCGGACCCGGAGATGCGCGCGGCCGTCGAGCCGGTCGAGACGATCTCGACGCCGGCGGCGTGCAGCGCGGCGGCGAGCTCGGTCAGGCCGGTCTTGTCGTGGACGGAGACGAGGGCCCGGCGGACGGGCCGGCGGGTGTCGTCGGCGGTGGGGTCCGCGACGTCGGGGAGCTGGTCGTGGGAGCGGGCGGGCACGGGACCTCCTGGGTTCGGGCGGCAACGGGTCGACGCGGACCCCAGGCACCCAGGCGGGCGGTGCACCAGCGGGACGATCCGCCGCTCCCCGGTGGTCGGTTCCACCCTCGCCAGTCGCGGCGGGTCGAGTCTAGCCGCGCAGGTCGACGTGGAGGCCGGCGCCCGCCGCCGCGGCGGCGACGACGGCGTCGAAGACGCGGTCGTGGTCGGCGGCCGCGCGGTGCAGGTGCCCGAAGAGCTCCGCCGTGACCGCGCCGAGGACCGCGGTGAAGAGGGCGAACGTGCGCACGACGTCGGCGGGGTCGACGGCGACCGCGAGCCCGGCCTGCCGCGCCACCTCGGCGCCGAGCTCCAGCGCCGGCCGGTCGACCAGCCCCTCGCCCGTGGGGGTCGGGCCGGTCGGGCGCCACGAGCCGTCGGCGTTCGCGGCGAGCACCACGCCGACGAGCACGGCCCACACCCGGACCGCGTGCGGCACCGTGTCCTGCGGCGCGGCGTACCCCGGCACCGGCGTGCCGTAGACCAGCTCGAACGCGCTCCGGTGGGCCAGCGCCCACCGGCGGAACCCCCGGGCGACCTCGAGGAACACCTGGGCCGGCGGGAGCCCGCGGTCGCGCGCCGCCCGCGCGGCCCCCTCGCACGCGCCGCCGACCTCGTCGTACGCCTCGATGATGAGCAGGGTCAGGAGCGCGTCGCGCGAGGGCACGTACCTGTACACCGCGCTCGAGGCGACACCGAGGTCGCGCGCGACCGCTCGCAGCGACAGCTGGGCCGGCCCGTCGGTGGCGAGCCGGGCGCGGGCGGCGTCGAGCAGGTCGGCGGTGAACGCGGCGCGGGCCCGTTCGCGTGCGGTGGGCATGCCCCGAGCCTACCGGGGCGAGGCGAGCGACGCTCGCATCGGAGAGCACCGCTCTTGACACGGCCCGGCAGGCGCGAGAGCATCGGTCGCGTCCAAGAGCACCGCTCTCACTTCACCTCTCGGAGTCTCCCATGGCACTGCACGTCGTCCTCGGCAAGGGCCCGATCGGGCGCACGCTCGCCCGCCGCCTCGCCACCGACGGGGACGACGTCCTCGTCCTCAGCCGGTCCGGGGGCGACCCGGACGTCGGCCCGGGCACCGCACCCACCCGCGGGACGGTCCGCGGCGAGGCCCTCGACGCCACCGACG
>JAEZAR010000392.1 GCA_023430425.1 Actinomycetes bacterium
GCGTGGCAGCATGCCCGCGTGACGTTCGAGTTCGAGGCGACGCTGTGGGACTGGGACGCCCGCCGCGCCGACTCCTGGGTCTTCTGCTCCCTGCCGCCGGACGTCGCCGACGAGGTGCTCGAGGTCGGCGAGCCCGTCGCCCGCGGTTTCGGGTCCCTGCGGGTCGAGGTCACCGTGGGCGCCACGACCTGGCGCACGTCGGTCTTCCCCGACTCCCGGCGGCGCACGTACGTCCTGCCGCTCAAGCGCGCGGTCCGCCGGGCCGAGGGGCTCGACGTCGGGGACACCGCCCGCGTCCGGCTCCGGCTCGTCGACGTCGGGTAGCGCTTTCACCCGCCGCCGCCGCCCCGGACGCCTCAGCGACGGGCGGGGCGCTCCGATGGAAGGACGTGGGGGACGACGACCGGACGGGCGAGCGCGGGCTCGCGCCGGACCCGTTGCTGCGCTTCCTCACGGCCGTCACGCGCTGCACGGACTCGGCCACCGCGGTGCAGGTCGCCGCGGAGCTCGCGGCGGAGGTGCTCGGTGCGGAGGCGGGGGCCGCCGTCGTCGGGCGCGCCACGGCCGCCGTCGCGGGCACGAGCCCGGGGCTCGTCGGTGCGGGTGCCGCCCTGGTCACCGGACCGGCGGCCGACGGGGTCCACCGCCTGGTGGCCGCCTGGCACGCCGGCACCTCCGGGCGCCTGGTCGTGGCGCGCACCGGGCGGGGCTTCCGCCCCGCCGACGGCGACCTGTTGCGCGCGATGGCGGACGCGCTCGGGCTGGCCCTGGACATGATCGACGCCCTGGAGTCCGGGGCCCGCCAGCAGCGCCTGCTCGCGGTCCTCCTCGAGGTCCAGCGCGCGATCTCGCACCGCGAGCCGCTGGCCGCCATCCTCGCGGCGATCACCCGTGGCGCCCGCACGGTCCTGCAGGGATGGCCCGTGACGCTCGTCCTCGACGAGGACGAGGACGCGGGGGCGCTCGTCACCGGCCCGGCCGTGCCGGCCGGGGCGGTGGTCCTCGAGGCACCCGTGCACGTGCACGGGATCACCGCAGGGGCGCTCGTGGCGGTCCCCCCCGACGGCGCCACGGCGGGACCTGTGGAGCGCGACCTGCTGCAGGCGTTCGCCGAGCACGCCAGCCTCGCCCTCACGGAGGCGAGGACCTTCGAGGCCATGGAGGAGGCGTTCTGGGACCCGCTCACCGGCCTGCCCACGCGCCAGCTCCTGCTCGACCGGCTGCGACGCACGGTGCACGGGTCCGGCGCGGCCGCGCTCCTGCTGCTCCACCTCAACCGCTTCGCGGCCGTCAACGACATCCTCGGCCGTGCCGCCGGCGACGAGCTGCTCCGCCAGGTCACCGGCCGGCTGCTCGGCTGCGTGTCCGCCGAGGCCACCGTCGCCCGCATCGGCGGCGGGGAGTTCGCCTTCCTCCTGCCGGGCGCGGTCCCGGACTCGGCGGAGGCGACCGCCCACGCCGTCGTCGCCGCCCTCGAGGAGCCGTTCACCGTGCAGGGGACGCTCGTGCACATCGGGGCCGCGATCGGAGTCGCCCACGCCGGCGCGGGCGAGACGGCCGAGGACCTGCTCAGCAACGCCGACGTCGCGCGCTACCGGGCCCGGGCAGCGAGCCCGGGCGCCGTCGTCACCTACGACGGCGAGATGCGCGCGGCGCTCCTCGACCGCCTGGAGATGCAGGCGCACCTGCAGACGGCGCTCGACCGGCACGAGCTCGTGCTCCACTACCAGCCGATCGTCGAGCTCGACACGGGCCGGTCCACAGGCGTCGAGGCGCTGCTGCGCTGGACGCACCCCTCCCGGGGCCCGGTCCCGCCGTCGGACTTCATCCCGATCGCGGAGGTGACCGGCGCGATCGTCCCGATCGGACGGTGGGTCCTGGAGACCGCGTGCCGGCAGGTCGCGCGCTGGCGGACCGTCGACCCCGAGCTGACCATGAACGTCAACGTCTCGGCGCACCAGCTGCGCGACCCCGGGTTCCCGGAGGACGTGCGCCGCTCGCTGGAGGCGGCTGCGCTGCCCGGCGCGGCCCTCATCCTCGAGATCACCGAGTCCGTGCTCCTCGAGGACGACGAGCAGACGCTCGCCGGCCTGCGCGCACTGAAGGACCTCGGCGTCGCGGTGGCGCTGGACGACTTCGGTACGGGGTACAGCGCGCTCGGCTACCTGCGCCGCTTCCCGGTGGACATCCTCAAGATCGACAAGTCGTTCGTGTCCGGCGACGGGACGGCCGCCGACGGCGACCAGCTGGTGCGCACGATCATCGAGCTCGGCCGCGCGTACCGGCTCGAGGTCGTGGCCGAGGGCATCGAGGACGACGAGCAGCGGCGTCGCCTGATGTCGCTGGGCTGCCGCGTCGGCCAGGGGTACCACTTCGGTCGGCCCACCGACGACAGCGGCATCGAGGCACGGCTGGCCACCGTGCACCCGCTCGTCCCGCGCCCGCGCGGCGAGCGCCGGTTCAGCAGGCTCTGACCCACCGGCCCGGGTTCACAGCCCGCCGGCGCACCGACCGAGCCCGAGCTGGGCGAGGCCCGTCCGGTCGCCGTCCGCGAACGTGCGCAGTCGTCCCGTGTCCTCGGGGTGCATGAGCTGGGACTCGTCGTCGACGTGCCCGAGGCCGACGAGGTGGCCGAGCTCGTGGTGGAGCACCGAGACGTACGCCGCCTGCCCGGTCGGGTCCCGGGGGTACCGGTGCAGGTCGGTGTCGAGGTAGACGAAGCCCGTCGTCCGGACCTCGAGGCCGCTCGCGCGGTCCTCGGCGGTCCGGCTGAGCGCGACACCGACGACGTCCCCCTCGAACTCCTCGACGACCTCGTCCCCCGTCCAGGCGACCAGGACCGGCGCCCACCGGTCGCCGTAGGCCTCGGGCAGGTACGCGCCGCGCCCCGGGTCGGGCCGCTCGTCGGTGACGCCGTCGTAGACGAACACCAGCCCGGTGGCGGCCGAGACGACCCCGAGCGCGTCGAGCAGGTCGTCCTCGAACCCGTCGGGCGCGTCGGCCGGGTTGAGGGTCACGTGGATGGGCCGGCACGGCGACCACGTGACGGGCACCGGCGCCTCGCCGTCCCACTGCCGGTCGAGGAACCGGTAGGAGTCGTGCCGCTCGGGCGGCGGCGCGGGCCGGCCGAGGGGCGCCGCGGCCTCCTCGAAGCCGGGCGTGGGCAGGCGCCGGGTCGAGGGGAGCGGGAGCGGGAGGTCGGCCGGGTCGGCGAGCCGCACGAGCTCCGACGGGTCCGCGACGACCGGGGGCGCGGGCCTCGCGAGGTCGGCGAGTGCCCCGACGCCGACGACGATGCCCGCCATGACCAGCGCCCAGACGACCACGGTGGCGAGGACGGCCAGACCGTTGCCACGGCGGCGCGGCGGCGGGGCGCCCGTGTACGGCTGCCACACCGGGGAGGGGC
>JAEZAR010000027.1 GCA_023430425.1 Actinomycetes bacterium
CTGCTGGGCCTGCTCCTGGCCGGCGTCGTGCGGCCGCTCGCGACCGCGGATGCCGGCGCCGACGGCCTCGCCGACCGGCCCGCCGACCGGCCCGCCGACTAGCCTCGTGGGCGTGACCTCCGCCCCCGCGCTCGCCGAGCTCACCACGCTCCGGCTCGGTGGCCCGCCGGCGCGCTACCTGGAGGTCGAGAGCGAGGCCGACCTCGTCGCCGCGGTGCGCGCGTGCGACGACGCGGGCGAGCCGCTGCTGGTGCTCGGGGGCGGCTCCAACGTCGTCGTCCCGGACGAGGGCTTCCCGGGCACCGTCGTGCGGGACGCGCGCCGTGGCATCGCCGTCGAGGGCGAGTCGGGCTCGTGCGGCGGCGCGAGCATCCGCGTGCCGGCCGGCACCGGGTGGGAGGACGTGGTCGACCGCGCGGTCGCCGAGGGCTGGGTGGGCGTCGAGGCGCTCACGGGCATCCCGGGGTCCACGGGCGCCACGCCCGTGCAGAACGTGGGCGCCTACGGCCAGGAGGTGGCCGGGGTCATCTCCACCGTGCGCGTGTGGGACCGCGAGCGGGCCCGCGTGCGCACCCTGGCGGTGGGCGAGCTCGGGTTCGGCTACCGGACCTCCGTGCTGAAGCGCTCGATGCGGCCCGACGGCGCGGGGGCGCCGTGGGGGCCGACGCCGCGGTTCGTCGTCCTCGACGTCGGCTTCCAGCTGCGCCTCGGCACCCTGTCGGCGCCCGTCGCCTACCCCGAGCTCGCCGCCCTGCTCGACGTCCCCGTGGGGCAGCGCGCCCCGTTGCCCGAGGTGCGGGCCGCGGTCCGCCGCCTGCGGGGCCGCAAGGGGATGCTGCTCGACGACGCCGACCCCGACACGTGGAGCGCCGGGTCCTTCTTCACCAACCCGGTGCTGCCCGTCGAGCTGGCGGACACGCTGCCCGACGGCGCCCCGCGGTACCCGGTCCGCTCGCCGGTGCCCGAGCGGACGACCGGACCGTCCCTCGGTGCGGTCGACCCGTCGTTGGTCAAGACGAGTGCGGCCTGGCTCATCGAGCGCGCCGGGTTCGGGCGCGGGTACGGGCTGCCCGGCCCGGTGGGGGTCTCGACGAAGCACTCCCTCGCGCTGACCAACCGGGGCTCCGGGACGACCGCCGAGCTCCTGGCGCTCGCGCGCACGGTCCGTGACGGCGTCCGCGACCGTTTCGGGGTGGTGCTCGAGCCCGAGCCGGTGCTCGTCGGGCTCACGCTCTAGCAGGGCGGGAAGCCGAGCGGAGGGCCTGCGCCGGCCCGGCGGGCAGGACTAGCGTCGGAGCGTGCCGAGCGCGCCCGACGTCGTCGTGCGGAACCTGCGCAAGTCGTACGGTCCCGTGGCGGCGGTCCGCGACGTCTCGTTCGAGGTCGGGGCCGGTGAGATCCTCGGCATCCTCGGCCCCAACGGGTCGGGCAAGACGACGACCGTCGAGTGCCTGCAGGGGCTGCGCCGCGCCGACGGGGGCGACCTGTCGGTGCTCGGCCTCGACCCGCGGACGCAGGTCGCCGAGCTACGCCGCCGCGTCGGCAGCCAGCTCCAGGACTCGGCGCTGCCCGACAAGCTGCGGGTGGTCGAGGCGCTCCGGCTGTTCGGGTCCGTGGGCTCGCAGGCGGTCGACGTCGACGCGCTCCTGGACGACTGGGGGCTGGTCGCCAAGCGGCGGGCGTCATTCGGCAGCCTGTCGGGCGGGCAGCGGCAGCGGCTCTTCATCGCCCTCGCCCTCGTGAACCGCCCACGTCTGGTGTTCCTGGACGAGATGACCACAGGCCTGGACCCGGAGGCGCGGCGCGAGGCGTGGCGTCTGGTCGAGCGGCTCCGCGACCTCGGCACGACCGTCGTCCTCGTCACCCACTTCCTCGACGAGGCCGAGCGACTGTGCGACCGCCTCGTCGTGATCCGGCGCGGGGAGGTCGTCGCCACCGGGACCCCCGCCGAGACGGTCGCCGCGCACGGCGGCGGGACGACGGCCGCCTTCTCCTTCCCCGACGGGCGGCACGACGACGACCGGCTCGCCGAGCTCGCGCGGCTGCCGGGCGTCACCTCCGTCCGGCGGCAGGCGGGTGCGGTCGAGGTGCGGGGCGACGCGGCCGCGCTGCTGCACCTCGGCCACCTGCTCGTGACGCGCGACCTCACACCGCGCGACCTGCGCGTGGTCTCCCCGACGCTCGAGGACGCCTACCTGGCCCTCGTCGGGGAGCAGGACGTCGGGCGGGAGCCCGCGGACGGCTCCGGGCAGGGTGCGGCGTGACGGGGCGGCCGTGGCTCGAGGCGGCGCGCACCGAGCTGCTCCTGTTCGTCCGGGAGCCGATGACCGTCGTCTTCGCCCTCGTCATGCCGATGGTCTTCGTCGTGGTGCTGGGTTCGGTGTTCGGCGACACCCCGGACCCGGGGGCCGACGTGTTCCGCGGCGTGGGCGGCTCCACGTACTACACGCCCGCGTACATCGCGCTCGCCGCCGCGTCCGTCGGGCTGATCATCCTGCCGACCCACCTGGCCGGCTACCGCGAGCGCGGGGTCCTGCGGCGGATCCGCGGCGCGGGCATCCCCGTGGGCGCGGTCGTCGTCGGTCAGGTCGCGGTCGCGCTCGCGCTCTCGCTCGTGGGTGGGGTCCTCGTGGTGGCCACGGCGTTCCTCGCCCTCGAGCCGGCGACGCCGACCGACCCCCTCGGGGTCGTCGCCGCCGGCACGGTCGGCGCCGTCGCCTTCGCGCTCCTCGGGCTCGCCCTCGGTGCTCTCCTGCCCACGGCGCGCGCGGCCCAGGGCGCGGGGATCCTCGTCTGGTTCCTCGTCTTCATGCTCGGGGGTGCCGGCCCGCCGCCCGCCGTCCTGCCCGACACGATGGCGACGATCGGCGGCTGGACCCCGCTCCGCCCGCTGGTCACGGCCCTCCAGGACCCCTGGTTCGGCACAGGCTGGAACCCGGCCTGCTCGGCGTGCTCGCCGGGATCGGCGCCCTCGGCTGGGCGGTGGCGGCCTGGCGGCTCAGCCGCGACTGACCTGCGCCGCGCCGGCATTCGGCCCCGCCTGCCCGGCGCGGCCGGCGTGCCCGGCGTGCCC